>NC_022575.1:300000-564395 GCF_000477415.1 Mycoplasma parvum str. Indiana
ATAGAAGCATAAGACTCATTTAAATCAACCATTTTAAAAGTAATTCCTCTAGAAAGCATTTCCATAACTACTTCATAAATAATTACTAAATATTTAGTTTTTTCTATATTTTCTCCACTTTTTTTACCCTTAATTAATAACTTTCCTTCTTGAAATTTTTTTTTTATATATAGTAAATCATTAGTAATAATAGTTTCAATATCAAAATGTCTATTAGTAATAGTTAAATAAGCAGCATAAAACTCTACAGGATAATATAGCTTGAAAAATGCTATTTTTCAACACATCAAAACATAAGCGGTTGCGTGAGCTTTAGGAAAAATATAAGTAATTTTATTGGCACACTCAATATATCATTCAGGAACTCCAACTGATCTTAAAAGAGGTAAATCCTCTTTAGGAATTCCATAACCTTTTCTTACACTTTCTGTTACTCTAAAAGCATCTTGAATGCTTATTTTTTTCTTTAATAAATAATTCATAATATCATCTCTACAAGTTATAACTTCGCTTAAAGATAAATTTTTATTTGAAATTAATTTTTCTATATTATTCTTTCATACATTTTTTCCATGACTAATTCCTGAAATTCTAATTAAATCCGAGAAATTATTAATTCTATTTCTACAAGCTTTAACAATTTCTCTAGTTTTTTCAGTTCCAAATTCAGGAAGCCCTATAGTTCCAACAATTTCCCCTAAAATATCTAATTTTTCCTGTGGGATATCTAATACACTAATATCGCTAAACATCTTTAATATTTTTTTATCTCTATAACTTATTCTCTCTAAATTAACTCCTGTAAATCTTGATAAAAGGGCTAAAATTGTTGGATCATCTTGACCTAGAATATCAAATTTGAATAAAGAATCTTTAAAAGTATCTTTATCAAAATGAGTAGTTAATCACTCACTTTCTATATCATTTGCTGGAAAATTAACAGGAGTATATTTATGAATAGAATCTCCCTTGGGAATAACAATTATTCCTCCGGGATGTTGTCCAGTAGTTCTTTTTATATCAATTAATTTATAAGCCAATCAGTGTAAATATCCTTTATTAAAGGTAATTTGATTATCTTGTAAATAATTTCTAGAAAGAGCAAAAGAAGTTTTTTCTGCAACAGCAGAAATAGTTCCTGCTCTGAAAGTATGATCTTTTCCGAAAAGCTCTCTTAAAAAAGTATGTGCTTTTTGTTGATATTGTCCAGAAAAATTTAAGTCAATATCTGGCACTTTTTTTCTTTCTAATCCCAAGAAAGTTTCGAAAGGAATATTTTGACCATCAGTCAATAAATCAGTAGAACATTCAGGGCAGACTCTAGGCTCTAAATCAAAACCAGATTCTATGAAATTAGCACACAATTTAAAGAAAGAGCATTGACTACAAAAATAATGAGGGGGTAATGGATTTACCTCACTTATTTCCAATATATGAGCCAAAAAGGAGGACCCAACAGAGCCTCTCGATCCAACTAAATATCCTTCTTTTTTAGATTTCTTAACAAGAAGGTGAGCGCATCAATATACAGATTCATATCCATTATCAACTAAACCTTTTAATTCTTTGTCTAATGTTGTTTGTAAAAAGCTATTAGTTTTTTTTCCATATTTTTCTTCTATTTTCTTGGCAATATAACTTTTAATGTTTTCTAATGCTCCTTCTATTTTTGGAAGAGATAATGTTGTTTTATTGATAATAATTCCTTCATCCACTCTATCAGCTAATTCTTCTCTATTGCTGAAGAACAAACCTTCCTTTTCTTCCTCAGAAAGAGGTAAGAAAGCATATTCTGAAATGAATCTTTCAGTAGTTCTCCAAGAATAATCAGGCAAAACATCATTGCTATGTTTGCTAGAGAACAAATAATGTCTTTTTCCTCCTATATTTTTAGCATGAACTAACACTTTATATTGTTCAATTTCCCTATAATCCTGATATTTCAAGCAATAATTTGCAATTACTTTAAACTTACAATTATTTGCCCATTCATAGAATGTTTTTAAAAGAATTTCAATTTTTTCTAATGTAAAAAAGCCTCTATTAATTTCATGCCAGAAATTGGAGGGTGGAGGTAAACTTAAATAATCAAATTTTATCCCTTCTTCTTTAAATAACTCAAAATTATTATTCAAAATTGCATTTATAATAGAGCTGCTAGTAGGGGAAGAAAGAATAATTAATTCTTCTCTTCTCGATTCTATCGCCTCTCAATACAATCTTGGCCTATCAACAAAATTCTCAGTATGAGCTACAGAAACTAATTCATATAAATTTTCAAGTCCTTTTTGATTTTTTGCAAAAATAATGACATTATTGCCAAAATAATTTCGTAATAATTTTTTTCGATCGAAAAAAGTATTTAAATTACTTAACCCCTCATATGTATAAGGGTCTAGAAAAAGCTCTGAAAGTTGTTTCTCCCAAATTCTCCATAATTTAGCTAAACATTTAGTGTCATATTCCGAAGAGTGTAATTTTTGTTCTATAATATTCAAGGACATTTTTTTAGATATTGCTGATAATGAATAAGATTTAGATTTTTTTTCATCTTCAAGAGCTTTACATAACTTTAGAGTATCTAAAATAGGATTATTTAGAATTTCTAGATCAGACTTTCTAAGCTCAGAATTTAAAAATGGAAGATCGAATTCTATTCCATTGTGGGCCATTAAAATAGTTCCAGCAACAAAGTCACTAACTTCTTTTAACACTTCCTTTTTATCTCTCCCTAAGCTATTTAATTGCTCTTCTGTTATATGTGTCAGCTCAATAATTTCTTTACTCAATTTAGTATTGCATTTAATATAGCTGTGATAATTCTCAATTACAGTTCCGAAGCTATATTTCAAGATATAAATTTCTATTATTTCATCAAATAAAGGATTTAATCCAGTAGTTTCAATATCGAAAATTGAATAAATTATTTCATTTTCAGCTTTTCAAACTTCAAAATTATCAAGAATTTTCAATCTATCTGAAATAACTTCAAATTCGGCCCCATAAAGAGGCTTTAATTTATATTTTTTAAAGCTTTTTTCAGATTCTGGGAAAGAATGAACATTATTAAAATCCGTCAATGCTAATACTTTGTAACCAGATTCAGCAGACAATTTTGCTCACTCTTCGGTAGTAAATAAACCATCAAAGCTTGAATATTTAGTGTAAACATTCAAAGGGAAGGCTTTTTTTGATGATAAATCGATATATTGAATTTCCTTTGGAGCTATTCCTTCTTCACAATTTAACAGTCAACCGTCATAATTAGAGAGTGTTTTTGTCTTGGAAAGATGCTCCACATCCAACTTAAATTCAATTTCAAATCATTCTCCAACTTTCAACATTCTCAAAATATTTAATTTTTCCTGTTCTTCTATGAATCTTCCTAAAATTAAGAAATAGTGATTTTTTGAATCTGTAAATCCTACTTTAAAGGCCTTTCTCTTTTTATATGAATAATTCTCAATTTCTTCTAAAAAATATAACTTGTAATTTCCTTTATTTGTTTCACCCTTTTCTCTTTTATGAAAAAATCTAACTTCACTAAATTCATCAGAATTTGGATTCAAAATCGGAGTTATAGGAATATTATCTACTTTAGTTACAGAAATTCACATTTGGTGATAACCAAATAAATATTCCAAAAATTCTTGTAAATAATTACTATGAATTGACAAATATTTTTCTTGCTTTTCATTCTCAGTTTTAAAAATCAATTGAGGAAATTCAAAAATTATATTTTTCTCTTTTAAAGAGAATTCTTCTTTTTCATCAGCTTTGAAAGAAAAATATTTAAATCATTCTGTAATTAATCTATATAAGGATGATGTATCGTAAAGAAAATTTAATTTCAGATGTATAAAACAAACTGATGAGGAAAAATTAAAAAATTTAATTAATTCTGAAAATAAAGGCTCTTCAAAATATTCAATATAAATATCTAATCATTGATCAGAAAGAGTTTGATTTAATTCAGCTTTTTTTGTTAAAGCTTCAAATTCTTCTTCAGTAAAAAGATTTAAAGTATTGACAAAAAAGCTTTTAAACTGTTCTTCCATTAGATAATCATTTTTTAATAATTAAAAACTAGCTGTAATTCAGCTAGTTTATTTTTTTAAAAAGAAATAAAAAAATTAAATTTTTTTATTCAACCTAACTTTAGAATATCATTCCATTCATTGTTTAATACTTTTGTCTTCCTTATTTTTTTTAAATTTAGCTCTCCATTCATAATAATTATCTCAATATTCTCAATATAAATCACTTTTAGAATTTTCTGCTAATATCTCAAAACTTTCAAGTTTATTTAAACCTTTAGAAAATAATAAGATTGGATAAATTTTTTTATTGTATCGAAAATATTTTTCTTTTCTCAGCTTTCATTCATTTTGTTTGAATCAATCAAATATTTTTAAAGGATGAGTATGTGGAAGAATTAGAATTAAAACATTTTTTATTTTTACCCATTCTTTAGGATAATTTTCCAAAATTTTAAGAATTGTCGTTGAGCCCAGCCCAGCTAAAACAATTATTAATAAATTAGAAGAAGAAAAAGTTTTTAAATTAATTTTTTTAGATAAATTAATAAAACCATTAGAATAAATAAACTCAGAGCAATTTTCTAATTCTTTCTTAGTATATAACTCTTTAGAACTTTCCAAAGCTTTTTTACTTAATTCAATATTCCAAACATTATTGACTAATTTTTTAGAGAGTAAATTTAGGCCTAAAAGGCCTAAATCTGCCCCTATATCTATTAAAAGAGAATTATTAAAATGGGATAGTTCAGGAAGTAAACATTCTGTTATTTTTTGTATCCTTATATACTAAAAAATTTAACTGAAAAATTGAATTATGAATTAAGTATATTGTTTATATCACTCAGTAGCAAATACTTCATTTAACTCCAAATTAATTTCAGCCCTTTCTGGATGTCTTAAATAAACAGCTTTATATTTATTTTCAAGTTGAATAAAAGGTAGAGGGGTAAAATTTGGAAAAAAATTAACCACAGGTATATTTCTACTTTTTTCAGCAACCTCAATAATCGAAGAAACTGGGACTATATAAGAAGGAATATCGACTTTTTTTCCATTTAATCTAATATGGCCATGCACTATTAATTGTCTAGCAGCTCTCCTTGTATTAGCCATTCCAGAACGAAAAACTAAATTATCTAATTTACTTTCCAGCAGAATAAGAAAATTAAGAGCTAAAGAACCTTGCATCTTTTTTGCCATTCTGAAAAATCTTCTCATTTGTTTTTCACGTAAACCATATAAAATAGCAAGTTTTTGCTTCTCTCTTAATTGTTCACCATGTAAACTTAATTTTTTAAATTTAGTTGGACCATGTTGTCCGGGGCCATATTCCCTTTGCTTTCCTTTAGCAAATTCTCTTCCATCTTCATAAAAAGAAAAACCATGTTGTCTCGATTTTTTATAAAGAGGCCCTAAATATCTAGACATATCTATTTAATTTTTCCATTTTTTCTTCAAGTTCGAACAGTTTTAACAGAAGTTCGAACTTTAAACTTTTTACCTGTTTTAGCATCAATTAATTGAAAATTTTGAATATTTAAATTTCAAGCTCTTTTAGTTGCATTCATAGCTTTAGATCTATTATTACCGGTTTTTGAACATCTACCGGTAACTCTATCTAATCTATTTCCCATCTTAAGTAGAAGATTCTTTTTCTAATTTAATTTCTACAATATTTTTTCTTCTTTCAGCTAATTTTTTGCTTATATCCTCAAAAGTATAATCCATCATTCCTTGTAACTCCATAAATATTTCTTCTAATTCTTTAGACTTACCATCCAAATATTTTTGAAGATCCTCTAAATCATCTTTCATTTCTTCGCAAAGAATTTCTCTCTTTGTCTTTTCAATTTCACAAGCTTCTTTGTAATTGCCAGAAGCTTTTTTAAGAGTTTCAATTTCTTTCTCTAGCTCTAATAATCCCTCTTTTACCTCAACAATATCAATTTTCTTCTTTTCTTCTCTATATCTTTTTAGATTTAAATTTAATCAATCATCTATTGTAGGTTTATTTAATTTAATGGAAGCTTTTTTCTCTTTTATTTCTTTATCTCTCTCTTCTAAAGCCTCTAGAATTGATAAATAACTTTCATCTTCTAAAGAAAAAGTTTCTGATTCATCAAGTTTAAATGAAGAAAGACCGCAAGACTCTATGAAACTTAATTTTTCTTTAGATTTGATAAAGTAATCCCATTCACCTAATCTCTCAACTAAATCTGGATTTTCTAATTCCCCTTTATCACTAATATTTAATCTATTTCCCCAAACTTCTACACCTTTTAAAGTCATTACTTTTTGAGTTAAATTAGACAGCATATCTTTAAATTTATATCTAACTTCTGAAGTAGTGAAATTAGCTTCTTTTCAATTATGAAATTGAGATTTTTCAAATAATTTCAATTTTTTAATTCGTTCTTCTTCATCAGCTTCTTGAGGAAAATTGTTCTCAAAAGTTAATGTTTTGAATTTGTAATTCTTTTCTTCTAACCTTTTATTCATATCATTTTTACTTTGTTTTATTAACTCTTCTATTCTTTTCTTATTTTTTTCCTTAGATTCTTTTTCGACCTTCTTTTTTAAACGATATTCTTGTAAGGGTGTCAATTTAGCTCAAACTTGATCAATAACTAAGAAATCTTCATCATTTAACAATTTAGGAGAAAGACCTATTAACTCATTAATTTTTGGAATAGTATATTTCAAAGAAGGTTTGTAATAAATAAGTTTTTCTATTTCCGGAGATAAGGAAAGGTGAGATTTTTCCATTTTAGGCAAAAATCTGTAATAGCTTTCTGAAGGTTTAGGTTTTGATAAAAAATAACCTAATGTCTTAAATTCATCAACCATTTCGTTATAAACTCTTTCTCATTCTTTTTCTCTTGTTTTAGATTCTTGAAAAAGATTTTCTTGATTTAAATACATTCTCTTCAAATTCAGAACAATAATTTCTGAAAATTCTCTAATTAATTTCTCCTTTCTAGAAATTATTTTTTCAATATATTCAATTCCTTGAAGAGCTCAATCTTTTCATACTTTACTCATTGCATTATTCATTAATGATAAATGTGAAGCATAGGAAGTGCTAATACTATTTTGAAAATCTTGCACTTCTCCCCTTAAAGTGGAAATAAATGAAGCATATTGATTTTCAATTCTCTCAACTTTCAATTTCATCGCATAAATTTCTTCCCTATATTTATCAACTTTTTCTCGAAAGATATCTCCTTTTTCTCGAAGACTTCTAGATCTATCTTCATAATCCGCATAAGAATCAAGCCTCTTTAATCTATCAAGATATTTAGATAATTTATTTTTTTCTTGATCAATTTGTTTTTGAATATTGTATTTAGAAATTTCAAGAGATCCTTTAATTTCTAATTCTTTTAATTGATCAGTTCTTTTCAATTTTTGTTCTTTTTCCTTTTGTTGATAAATCAATTTAGATAATTCTTGATCTTGTGATAAAAACTCTAATTTCAATTCAGCTTTTCTAGCTTTATGTAAAATACTTAATTTTTCAAATAAAACTCTCTCAATTTCTTGTTGATAATAAATAATTTCATTTATTTGATCATTAAGTTCAAATAAAGTATTTCCAACCTGTCAATCATATTGAGAAAGAATAGCATTTGAGCCGAAAATAGTTAAATAGAATTTTGCATCAAAATTACTCAAAGAAGAAAATTTTTGAATTCTAGAAGAATATTCTTCTAATAATCTCATTGTTTTTTCAATATCTTCTAAAATTCCTTTTTTTTCTTTCATTGTTTGAAGATATAGAAGATCACTTTCTGGAGATTTTCCCTTAACAAATAGCTTTTCTTTTAAATCAACAAGATAAGCGCTTAAATCATTATTTTTGCTATTCAACTCATTAATTTTGCGATCTAATAATTGTTTGAATGAGCTATCTTGCCCATCATATTTTTGTAAAATTACATTTTTTTGCAAATTAGATCAAAGATTGGCATCAAGCTCATTATTTGTCTCTCTTTTAGAAATTAATTGTTCTAATTGTCTAGGATTTAAAGAGCTGTAATAATTCTTTAATTGAATTGCAAAATCATCGACTTTCTTATATTGGGTGGAAATTGAAAATCAAAAGTGGTGGGAATTATTTAATTCCCTAACTAAAGAAAATGGAAAATTAGCATTAAAATATTTAGCTCTTTGTAATGATTTGCAAGGCTTTTTAATCAGTTCTTGATATTTCTCTTCTGGAGTAGGAACTAAATCCAATAAATCTTTCTTTTCTTGTGGCTTTGAAATATCAGAGCTAAGAGGATTTAGATTTTCTTTTTTATTGTCGTGCTCTTTAATTATTTTTTCAGCAATTTTTTGCCCTTCTAAAAGTAAAAAATTAGAGAAAAGCTCATCTGGAGAGAAAAAACAAGATCTTCAAGAAAAAGACTTTAATCGAATTTTTTCATGTTTCTTAAATTTTTTAGAAAGTTCAATAGACTCTTCCTCTAAATCTGACTGTTTAATGAATGAGCCTGAAGAGGGCTCAGGAATAACTGATTGACTTGGAGGCTCAATTAAAGTAAGCTCATCTTCTTTCTTAAGTAAAACATCCAGTGGATATTGAGTGTCTAAATAAACAAGACCAAATTCTGTCGGAACATCTTTAGCCTCTTTAATTGTCATTAAAACATCAGAAAAAAATTCTTTTTTTACTAAAAAATAATTCTTATTTAATATTTCTTTCACATAATAATCTACCCTTCCTAAACGAAGTTCATAAAAATCTACTAATTTGGGATCCAAACTAGATGAAAGTTTTAACCCTTTAGCTCCGCTCAATAAATTAATCATTTCCTGAGAAGCTATGAAAACATAAGCTGTTTTATGATTGTTGTTCATAAATGTTTGAATTTTTTCTTTTAAAGGCATCCCTTAAATTATTATTAAATAATTAGAAACCAAAAAAATTTATATTTATTGAAGGCGAACTTACGCCCTTTCGCGCTTTAACAGAAAAAATTCAATGAAAAAATTAATTTAGTATTTCTTTCGAACTCTTAAATTATTTCCTTTCTCCATCTTTTCATCTATCATCTCTTTAGTAACTTTAAATTGATTTCTCTCGCCTCTTCTAGAAAAAACAGCTTCAATATTAATAAATGAATCATCATCTAAAAAAGCTGCAGCAATTGTTTCAAAAGAAAGGCCAAAAGGACTACCTCATCTTCAATTATTTATAAATAAAGATATTTTTTCAGCTATTTGAGTAGCTAGAAAAAAAAATACCAAAAACGGAAAAATTAAAAAAGAAAGGGAAAGGGAAAAAATAAGTCCTACGCAAAATAAAACAGAAAAAGAGAAAAGTGAAAAATATTTTTTAAAAGAAGATAAATTTTCAGAGTTTTCTGCAGGAGCCTCCGAAAACACTATCTTTTTAATTGGCAAATTAATTAAAAACCTTTATCTTAAAAAACCAATATATTTTAAGATTTTAAAGATTAATTATATAACTTTGAAAATTAACTTAAAAATTTAATTTTTGTTTATTAATTTTGAAATATTTTTAATTAATTCTTCTTCAGAGGAAAATGAAGGAATATTTAATGAATATTCCTCTAATAAAGAATTACCTAATTGAATAGAAAAAGGGGGAGTTAGAGATAATTCTTTAAAAAAAGAAGCTGGTAGCTTAAATAATTCTTTAACACTTTTTAAATGAGAAACAATTTTTCCTTTGGAAAAAATAATTATCTCATCAGCTTGTAATAATTCTTCCATATCGTGAGTAATTGAAATTACAGTTTTCTTGTAATCTACAACTAATTGTTTCATTAATTTAACAATTTGTTGTTTTTCTGTTGGGGAGAGTAAAGAACTAGATTCATCAAATAAAAATAATGCTGGATTAAAAGCCAAAACAGAGGCAATAGCAATTTTTTGTTTTTGCCCTCCAGAAAGAATAGCTGGAGATTTATTTTTTAAATCTTCTAAATTTAAAGCTTCAATTAATTCAGAAACTATTTTGGACATTAAAGCTGGAGGAACTTTTTTATTTTCAAGACCAAAAGCTAACTCTTCTTCAATTGAAGAAGTAATGAACTGACTATCAGGATTTTGAAAAACCACTCCCAAAAAAGAGAAAATTTGTTGATAATTTATTCTAGTTATAGGCTTATTGAAAATATGAATAGTTCCTGATTGAGGCTTTAATAAACTTGTCAAAAGTTTTGAAAAAGTTGATTTACCAGAACCATTATGCCCTACTATACAAAAATATTTTTCAGAATCAAGCGAGATAGATAAATTTTTTATAAAAGGTTTATTTTTTGTATAAGAAAAGCAAAGTTTATTAACCTCTATAGCTTTTACTTTTTCCCCTCTTCGGGGATTTTCTTGTGAAATTACTCTTTTAAATTTATTTTTTTATTGTTTTATTTTTATATTTAAAAAATTAATTAATCGAAAAAACAATAGAAAAAGGTAACGGGAAGAATTTTAAAAATTTTCATACAAATAGAACTTTTGATTATTTATAAAGATCCTAGCCAGTTTCTCCCTTGTCTTTTTTTAACTCCTTAGTTTTGGCTTTTAAATATTTAACTAAATAGAAAATAACAACTGAAGTAATTTGAAAAATTACGATTGACCAATGTTGAGCTATCCAAGCAAGTATAAAAAGAACGATATAAAAAATTCAAAAAATTACTAAAAATATCTTTTTTAATAATAATTTCGCTAATATTACTAGATATTTTGGAATTAATTTCCAATCAAAACTTCAACGAAAATTCAACGAAAATTTAGAGAGAAAGTAAGAGAATAGGATCTACTCATTTAAAAGGAGAGAAATAATAAGAACCAAAAACAAAGTAATAACACATAATAATATAGAATATTATTCCTCCAAACATAACTAATTGAGGTTTAGTTAAGGAATAGTTTTTAAATCTAGTTCTATTTTCTTTAGGTAAATAGGCTCTCGAAGTCATTGCATTAGCCAACTCTCTAGATTTAATCATCGAAATAATGAATAAAGGTATAAATAATGAAAGAAAAGCTGTCATTTTATCCACAAATCTTCCATTTTTAAAATCAATTCCTCGACTAGATTGAGCTTTGGTTATTCTAATTGCTTCTAAAAGAAGAGAAGGAATGAATCTTATAGCTAAAGAAATAATAAGAGTAATTTCCTTCACAGGAATTTTTAATGCCGCTAAAGGTCTTATTAATTCTCCTACAGCAAAAGTAAAAGAAGTCAAATCTGTAGTATGGCTTAATGCTCTTGAAAGAGCAATAATCATAGTTAATTTATTTGCCATATTAAAAGCCAGAATAAATTGTAAGGCAGTTAATGTATATCATTTAGGGAAAAATACTACAACTTTTTTATCTCCTTCTTTACTGGTTACGTAAAACGCTTTATAATTTTTTCCTTCCAATCTATTTTTAATACAACCACCATTATTTTTGCAGCAATTTGTAGTTGCTTGTTCTGCAGTGCACTTACATAATTGCTTTAATTCTTCAATATTGTTGGCAGAAACAATATTATTTTTGCCTCCCGCACTTTTGCAAGTGCAATTGCAATCAGACACAGTTTCACAACAACTCTTTAAAACTTCTCCTCCAGCAAATCAACCAACTTTAATTCCTTCTTGTTGAACGCTATTCTGGTTATTTCCTCTACCAAAAAAAGAAAAAGGTTTTTGAGTAAATAAATTCTGGAATTTTATAGCAAAATCTGAATAAGTGCTTGTTAAATAATCATTATCTCAAAAACCTGGATTTTTATTAAATATTCAATTAATGCAAAAAAGAAATAAATAAATTCCTATAAAAAGTACAACTAATTTTCTTCATAAATCTTTAAGGCAGCCAGATAAAAAAAGAATAATAATTGTAAAGCCAATTAATAAAAAATGTAAAAATATTCCCAATTTAGAAAAAACTAGGAATACAGAAAGAATAAAAATAATCAATTTAAGCAAAGGGTGCGCTTTAGCTGCATAATTTAATCCAAGGAGCTTGTTAGCTCCTTGACTATCTAATCTAACTAGATCGGCAAATGACATTGGCTATTGAATGAGATAATTCAGAAATATTTTTAGGTCTATAATCTCACAATTCCTCAAAAACTTTATTTTCTCTAATTAAATTCTCAATAAATTGAATAACTTTGGGCTTGATTAAGGAAGATGGGCAATTTCTAAAAAAAGAAAAAGTGTAATCATTTTGCTTTAATTTTCCATCTTCTAAAAATAGGATCTTATCTGTAGTTTCAAGAATAAAGTCCATATTATTTGATGCAATAACAATAGTTACTCCTTTTTTATTTAATTGTTTTACTACATCTATAACTTGATTAACAGATTGAGGATCTAGTCCTAAAATCGGTTCATCAAAAACAATTACTTTTGGCTCTAATATTAAGATTCCAGCTAATGTGACTTTTCTTTTTTGACCTCCAGATAATTTAAAAGGTGAAGAATGAATTAATTCAAGAGGAAAAGATAATTCGTTAAGTATTTTTTTTGCCTTTTCCTCTCATTTAGGCATTTCCGAAATGGGCAAATTGAAGAGAATTTTGGGTCCAAAAATGATATCTTGCAAAACAGTCTCTCTAAAAAGCTGATAATCGGGAAGTTGGAAAACCATTCCAACTTCCCTCCTTATAGCTTTATAATTCTTTAATTTATTTTGGAAAAATAATACTCTCTCGTCGCAAGCATAATAGATATTAGCTGTATCAGATTTTTGTAAACAATTTAAATGTTCGCAAAAAACACTTTTACCGGCCCCTGAGGGGCCTACTACTCCGTAAACTTCACCTTTACGAATTTGACAAGACAAAGAATGTAAAACTCTCTTATCTTTAAAAGAACAAGTTAAATTAAATATCTCAATAGCACTTTCCGGACTTATTTTATGATTAAGAGCATTTTTTTTTTATGAAGGTATTCTTTTCATGCATCAGAATTAAATCAAATTTTTAATTTCTGTAACTTTTTCATTCTTAAAAGAAATGAATTACAAAATTGATTTTATTTTTATAAATAAAAGGCTTCTAAAGGAATATCTCCAGAAATACTAGTTAAAAGATTTATTTCTTTACTGGAGCTCGAAAAGCATTCTAATTCATTTAAAAATTTAGAAACTTTAGGAACACTCAATAAATCTTCTTGTCGTACTTTCGAATTCTTTATTGGCAAATCACTAACTAATCATAATTCTTTTTTAGCTCTAGTCATACCAACAAAGAGAATTCTCCTTTCTTCCTCTAAATCTTGTTGAGTTTGAGCATAATGCTTAGGAAATTTATCTTCAACTAGATTTAGTATAAAAACATAATCAAACTCAGAACCCTTAGCACCGTGAACGGTAGAAAAATTTAAATAATTATTTTCTGTAATATGACTTACAAAATGTTGAATATATACTATCAAAGTTTCTACTATTTCTCTTAATTTAAAAATAGAAGAATTACTGTAATAAGTCATAACTTTATAGAAATGCAAAATATTACTAATACATGTACTCTTTTTATGTTGAATTTCTTTCATCAATTTACTATTCATATTTGTCTTAATCCATTCTTTTAAATCTTCTTGATTATTAATCATTTTTTCAAAATGGTTATTATCGGCATCAAAAGATTTTTTCTGCTTAATTTCTATTTCAATTAACTTTCAAAGATTTTTAATTTTGGAAATTGACTGTTTATCTTCCCGCGAAATTCATTTATTTTCGAAATTAGAAGAAATTAAATAATTTAAACTTTCAACTAAATCATCAGAATATTCTTCTATTTGATTCAAGAAATAATCTGGTATTTCTTCTTTTTTGAAATAGAATTCCAAGATGAATTTAATCGCGAATGGTTTTGCTGAAAATCTTAAAGAAATTAAACAAGCTAAAAAATAACTTTCATAATTTCAAGAAATATGCTTAGAAAAATTAAAATCTAAAAATTTTAGACCTTTTTGTAGAAATCATTTTCTCAAATATTTGGTTTCAAGATGAGTTCTTGAAATTATTGCTATTTGATTTAAATTAATTCCTGAAGCTTCTAAATTTTTAATAATTGAATAAATTTTTTTGGTCAAACCTCCTCGCTTATTATTAATTAATAAATTAATTTTTTTACCATATTCATTTTCAGTAAACATTTCATTAAAAATATCTTTCTGATTATTTTTAAGAATTAATTTATGTGAAAGATTTAAAATGTTTTGCGTTGATCTATAGTTTTGCGATAGATTGAAAAAAATTGTTGTTAAGTCTATATTTGTTTTAAAATAACTAAAAATTTCTGGATAAGCTCCTTGGAAGCCATAAATAGCTTGATTAGGATCGCCTACAAATAAAATATTCTTTTTATTATTTGATATCTCTGCAATTATTAAAAGTTGTAAGAAATTCATATCTTGAAATTCATCAACTAAAATCTTTTCAAATTTAGCAGAAATTTTCTCTTTTTTCTCTGGATTTCTTCTAACTAAATAATGAAAATAAATAATTAAATCATCAAAATCAAGTGCTTCTTTTTTATCCAATTGTTTTTGATATAAATTGAAAACATTTTTTAAAACCTGAATAATTTCTTCTCTTATGGAAGCAAATTTTTGCATTTTCATATTTAATCTAGGAGAGAGTCATTCATAAGCTTCGACTTTTAATTGAAAATTATGATTTAAATAATTTTCAATCTTATTTCTAGAGATAGCATTTTCAGTCTCTTCTAATACAATTTCATAAATTCTATCTAATTCGCTTGGGGCTTTTTGATTTTCTGAAAAAATTATTTGAATTTGATTTTTAATTTCTTCGTCTAAAAAGAAAAATTTATCTTTTACATCTTGAATAGTTAATTTGCTAAATTTCCAGCTCAATAATTGAGAAAGTTCAGTTTTAAATTCTTCTTCTAAAAATTTTTTACATACTGCATGTAAAGTTCCGGCATATTCAAATTCTCGTTTAGCTTTAACAAATTGATTAATTCTCTTTTTAATTTCAATAATTCCTCTGTTAGTATAAGTGACTAATAAAATCTTTCTAGGCTCTATTTTTTTTGATAAATAGAATCTAATTTTTTCAATAATTACAAAAGTTTTTCCTGAGCCGGGGCCAGCAATAATCCCAACATTTCTATTTTCATTAAATTCAATAATTGCTAATTGCTGTTTATTTGGTCTTTGCCCTTCAGATTTCATTACTTTTTTTAATTCTTTCAATTTAGTTATTACTTAAATTCATTGTTTTATCTAAATGAAAAAAATATTAAAGAATATACAACTATTAACTTTTTAAAAACTGAAAAATTTTTAAATTTCATTAAACCTAAGATAATGAGTCTAATTAAAAAAGAATATATTAAGCAAAACAATGTATCATTAACTCTTTTTGAAGAAAAACAAAAAATTACTCCCTCTATTCCTTCTAGACTATCTGAAGATTCAATTCAAAAAATTAATAAAAATTTTAGTTATTTAGGAAAATGGAGTGAGTTTTTCATTGAAAAATTAATTAATTTCTATAAATCCAATAATTTAGATTACAATAAACCCATTAATTTAAAAGAAAATTGATTTTTAATTAAAGAAGCTACTGAAGAAAGTAAGAAATATTTCAAAATTAAAAGTACCAGAAAAGAATCAATATTTTGATTTTTAGATTTAGAAAACTTAAATAAAAATAAATATTCTTTCTTTTTAGAGAAAGAAGAATTTGAAAATCACGATAATCAACTAATTTTTATGACAATTATGAATCATTTTCAGGCTTTTTTGCCATATTGCGAAAATTTCATGAGTTGAGATGAATTCACAAAAACTCATTCCCTAAAAACTAGTGAAGAATATAGCATTGAATGTGAAGTTTCTCGCTGAGAATTTGATTTTTTTGATATTAAAGAAAATTATCTTATTGATTTGAAATTTCAACGTAAGGGTTGAGATATTAATTGAATATGACAATTACTACTTTATGTTTACTTATTAGATTTTTACTACGGAAAAAGATCTCAAGGTATTTCTGTTTTAAATACCTTTACAGGAGAAATTTGAAAAATTAGTTTAAAAAATCTCTTTATTGAAGGGGGAGATGAAAAATTTTTTAAAGTTATGAAAACAGAAATTCAAGATTATGAAAAAATCAGATTAATGAATAGAATTCTTTCTTGCTTTAAAGAATGAGACCAAGTTTCTAATTTAAAAGAAATTATTTCTAATAATTTTTTCATACAAATAGAAGATCAAAAAATAAATGAATATGAAAAATTTATTTTGAAATTAAATTCTTATAGAAATAATTCCAATTTTTTATCGAATATTCACTCCTCTAAATGAGTGTGAAATGAATGGAATGAATTTTTAAGTTCTAATCAATTGAAAAATTAATAAATTTCTAATTTTTCGTTAAAAATTCTATTTAACAAATCTTTTTTAGTTCTATCTAATATTTCTATTTTTGACTGTAAATTTTCAATTTTTAATTGAATATTTTCACAAAAATCATTAAATTTTTCTAAAGTTTTGTCATCTGGGATTAGTATTTCAAGATTTTTAATTTTGGACGGCGTTAAACATCTTAGTTGTATACTAGAAACTACAATTTGGTTTAATCTTGGAATATGAATATTTTTTAAAGATTCAAAAATTAAATAAAAATATTCAATATCCTTAGGTATTAATATAAAAACTCCATTACTAGCTTCGAATTTTCCTCTAAAAAGTTTTGTGTGAAAATTTGTCCCTCCTTGAGATATAAAAATAGCAGCAGAGTTTTCACAAAAAGTTGAAGATCTTTTTGTATCAAATGAAGAAGTAAAGAAAGGATACACATTTTCACCATATATATATATATATATATTGATTTTGTAACGCGTGACTTGCTGGTTTTGTTCCTTTTGTAATACTAACAATTTCTTTCAGTTTTAATTTTTTTCAATCATTTTGAAAATTATTTAGTAATAATTTTTTATAAAAATAAGTTCTTAAAGATTCTAATAACTCAATTTGTCGTTCATTATTTTCAGATAATTCATCATAAGCTGAAAGAATATCTCCAATTAATCCTTGAACCCTGGGGGGGGCGCAGGAAATTTGATTAAAAATAATTGATAAGTAGGTAAGGCCTTTCTAATGGTGGTTGTAGCGGAATAAGATGCAAATTTTTCTTTTTGAGAATCTAAGCAATACTTAATAAATTTAGGATTAGAAATATTCTTATAGGGAGTAAAACCAAAAACACTAGTGGATAAAAAAGAATCATTTTTTAATAATGCTGCATCTCCTGGTGAGTTTCCTAACATAGAAATACAAACTGTATTTTTTGAAAATAATTTGTTATTCATTAAGGAAAGTTTGTTTAAAAAATAATATCTATTGCACTTCAAAATATGCAATCTACTTTGACCAACTTCTTTAACTCCAACGAAAGAAATAGATTCTTTATGTAACTTAGGATGAAATTCATATTTTCTGGAATATGGCTTTCCAGATGATATTTTTCCTAACTTATCTAAAGTTGTTAATTTCCACTCATTTTTAGGGAGTGACACAATTAAATTTCTCTAAATATATAAATTGAGAATTTAAAAGGTTTTAAAAATTAATTAATTTTAAAAATAAACACTTAGGTTTTTTATAAATTAATAATTATTTTTTAAATCAAAAGCATTAGAAAATTTTGCATTTTTAGATTTATTTCTATGTTCTTCAAAGAGTTTGAGAAATTTCTCTTTAGAGAAATCTACTTTTCTCTCACTTAGTACTTTTTCTATTAGAGCAAGAGGAGCCCCCTCTCTTTCTACTAAAATAAATAATCTTTCTTCTAAATTATTATTCTTTTGCTCTAATTCTTGAATAATTCTTTTATAAAAATTATTCAGAACTTTTTCAAAAATTTGACATTCAGATAGAATAATTTCTTTAATATTTTCTATTTTTTCCAATAAAAAAGAATGTAAGGGGGATAGAAGAGAAATAGAAATTTCTAATAAAGAAGGTAAGGCATTTAAATAATCTTTAATTCCTAATATTTTCAAAGAAGTTGCTACTCTTCTAATCAACTTTTTAACTACATAACCTCTTCCTTTATTTGAAGGGGAAACTCCCTCGCTAATTAAAAGAGTTAATGTTCTGAGATGATCAGCAATTATTTGAAAATGAGCTTTAGAAGAAGAATAATTTTGAATTGATAATTCTTCTATTTTTTTTATTAAAGGATAAAAACAAGAACTATAAAAAATATTTTCTGCCTCCTCCAAAATAGTAATTATTCTTTCTAAACCGGCACCTGTATCAATATTTTTTCGCTTTAATTCAAGATATTCCTTATCTTTAGTTACCCAAAATTGACTAAAAACAATATTCCAAATTTCTATATATCTCTCATTATTAATTCCTTCTGTAAGCAATTTAAGACTTTTGTTCTCTAAATCATATTTTTCTCCTCTATCATAATATATTTCTGTACAAGGTCCGCAAGGTCCTTCGCCAATTTCTCAGAAATTTGCTTTCCCTAATTTCAAAATAGGAATTTCTTCTCCTAGAAGCTCTCTTCAAATTAGTTCACTCTCCGAATCTTCTTCATAAACCGTAATAACTAAATTATTTTTATTTATTTTCAGGAGAGTTATTAAAAACTCTATGGCATATTGAATAGCTTCCCTTTTGAAATATCCCCCAATAGAAAAATTTCCCATCATTTCAAAATAAGTACTATGTCATGAATCTTCTTCAATGCTAGTAATATCTACTGTTCTCACAACTTTTTGAATACTTGTGCAAATTTTTGAAGAAGCTTCATTACCTTCTATAAAAGATTTTTTGATGGCACATAAACCTGAATTAATAAATAAAGTGGATTTATCATATTCAGGTGGTATTAATGAATGAGGCGGAATTACTTCATGACCTTTGGAACTAAAATACTTAATTCAAAGCTCCTTAAGCTCTGCTGGACTTACTTTAATCATTATTTAAAAAGAATTTCTATATATTCCGCATCCTAAACATAGTTTTTTATCTCCAGAATAAAAAACTATATATTGTCCGGGTGAAGTTGAAAAACAACTTTCATGCATTAATTCTATCCCCCTATTATTTATTTTCCTAATAATTCCAGAAATAAATGTGGGGGTATGTTTGAATTTCAGAAAAATATTTTCTCCTATTTCCGGTTGTTTATTTATTCAATGCAAATTTTCCACTAAAGAATATTTTTTCTTTAAATATTTTTCCCTAGTACTTTCTCCGCAAACATAAAGGGTAGAATCTTTTTCATTTTTTCCACAAACATAATATTTTTCTCTACCTCCTGAAACTAATTGACCTTTTCTCTGATTCATTGAATAAAAACATAAACCCTTATGTTTTCCTAAATATTCTTTACTTTCAATCTCAATTATTGAACCTTCTTTAGGCTCAATATATTTAGAAATAAAAGAATAAAAATTTCTCTTACCAATAAAACAAATTCCTCTACTACCTTTTTTATTTCAATTAGGAAAATTATTTTGTTTGGCTATCTCTCTAACTTTTTCTTTAGAATCTATCTCTGAGAGAGGAAAAATAATTTCTTTTAATTGATTTTGCGTTAATTTAGAAAGAAAATAAGTTTGATCTTTTTTATTTTCTTTACAAGTTCCTAAGAGAAAATTATTTTTAGAAGTAATAATTTTTGCATAATGTCCAGTTGCTAAAAATACATCAGGACCAAAAACTCGCTTAATTTTATTTAAAAGCACTCCAAATTTAATTTCAGAGTTGCATAAAATATCTGGATTTCCAATTAAATTTTTATTGAATAAAGAAATAAAAGGTTTAAAAACATAATTTCAATATTCAAAGGTGAAATTATAGATAAAGAAAGGTATTTCTAGTTTTTTAGAAATTTCTTCAGCATATTTTCTATCTTTAGAAAGAGATTCACATTCCGAATTCATTTCTAATTCATTTAATTGACTATCCCAATTTATCATATGAATTCCATAGACTCTATATCCTTCTTTTTTCAGAAGTAAAGCGGCTACTGAAGAATCTACCCCTCCCGAAAGAGCTATTACTACCTTTTTTTCTATTAAAGAATTCAAACTTAAATTAATAGTATAGTATGTCGGACCAAAGGATAGAGAAATTAAAAAAAGAGCTTAAGAAAGAAGAGGAAAAATATTATAAGGGAATACCTGAACTACCTGACGATATTTATGACTTTAAATTAAAAAAACTTAAAGCTCTCGGGGGTAAAGTGGAAGAAACAAAAGTAGGGCATGTCTATTCTGAGTCTAAAAAATTCAAAGAAGAGCATTTAGAGCCAATGCTTTCTTTAAATAATGCTTTCAATCCAGAAGAGCTTTGCCTCTTTTTCGATTCTATCGAAAAAATATTAAAGCAAAATAATAGACCTTACAAAAATAATGAATTTTTTATAGAACCAAAAATTGATGGAATGAGTATTAGTTTGCATTACAAAAAAGGGGAGCTAATAGAAGCCTTAAGTAGAGGAGATGGAATTAAAGGGGAGAGTTTATATGAACCTGTTTTAAGAATAAATAGTATTCCTAAAAAGATTAAAATTTCTGAAAATTTTCCAGAAGAAATACTTATTAGAGGAGAAGTATTCATATTAAAGTCTGATTTTAAAAAAATTCAAGAGGAAGCTTCAGAAAAGGGAATTAAAACTTTCAGCAATGCTAGAAATTTTGTAGCTGGAACATTAAGACTAAAAAATTTTGATCAAATAACAGACAAAAAATTAAGTTTTATAGCTTATAGAATCATTCCTATCTCTAAAGACAAGGAATTTCCTATAAAAACACAAGAGGAAATGATTGAAACTTTAGGAAAATTTGGTTTTACAATTCCCTCAAAAGAATATAGTAAAACCATTATCGGAAATAGAAGTAATTTAGATATTTTTCTTGACTTTATAGGTCAATTTGGAGAAGTTAAAGATGAAATTGATATTCCTAATGATGGTTTAGTAATAAAACTAAATTCTTTGGAGAATTATGGCATTATAGGGAATACAGCTAAATTTCCTAAATGAGCTATAGCCTATAAATATCCTAGTTTAGTTAAAAAAACTAAATTATTGAAAATTGAACTTAAAGTGGGTAGAAGTGGAAGAATTACATATATTGGTAAATTAGAACCAATAGTGCTTAATGGGAGCCGCATTGAATGTGTTTCGCTACATAACTTTGACAATATCAAGAAATTAGATCTAAAAGAAGGAAGTACTGTGGAAGTATGTAAATCTGGAGAAATAATTCCCCAAATTATATTTGCAGAAAGTAATTCTGAATTACCTTCTTATGAAATGCCGTTATATTGCCCTTCTTGCTCTTCTATGTTGGTGTTAGGAGAAGGAGATAAATTACAATATTGCAGAAATAAAGATTGTTGAGAACAAAAAATTAGTAGAATTGTTCACTTTTGCTCTCGTCAAGCAGTCGATATTGAGGGGCTTTCAAGAGGAATAATAGAAAAATTAATTAATAAAGGTTTTTTAACTAATATATTAGATATTTATTCTTTGAAAGAAAAGGAAGAAGAAATTTATTCTTCAAAAGATTTGAAAATTAAAAAAAAATTATTTAAAAAGTTAGTAAATTCTATTGAAGAAAGTAAAAAAGCTTCCCCTCAAAAAATACTAATTGGATTGGGAATAGATCATATAGGTGGGGAAGCTGCAAAACTACTTTTAAAAAAGTTTTCTTCTTTAAATGAATTATTTAATTCTGACTTAGAAAGTAAATTAAATATTCCCAAAGTAGGACCTAAGAGTGGCTATTCATTAGAAAATTGATTAAAAGATGAAGATAACAAAAAATTAATTGAAGGGTTAAAAAATTTAGGATTTAACTTTCACAAAGGAGAATAAAAACTTAAAAACATCTCTTAATCTTTCACGATAAAAACAGTAAACAAGACCACTTACTCTCTTCGAAAATCTTTCACATTTAGCAAAAGAGAATTCCTAAAATTCTTAAAAATAATCTGAATTTAAAAATATTTTTAAATACTAGCAATTATTAATGAATATTTGAGAATTTCTTTTTTGATGGGGATTAATAAACTCCGAAGAATCAAAAAAGAAAGTTCCTTTAACGCCAAAACAAAAAAAATTCGTTATATTAATAGTTGTACTTTTCATTGCAACATTTATATGTTTATTCACTATTATGATCATTGGACTATTTTTCTCCCATTTAATTGTTCCTCATTAAAAAAATGAATTAATAAAAACTTTCATTTGATTCTGTAAGAAAACTTAAAAAATTAACCCCTTACAGGGGGTTTAAATTTTTTTAGCTTAAATTAAATAGAACTATTGAATTCTTGAGTTTGTTTTTCTCTCAAGAAAGTTTTTACATTAGCATAGAACTTGTCTAATTGACTCTTATAAGAACTTGTTTGATTTCCAGCGCCTCTAATTAAATCAAACTTAGGAGATTTCTTACCTCCAGAAAGATCTAAACTATAAGACCTTATAGGCTGCACTCCTCCTAAATCACCTCCTCAACTAAATGAATAAAGACCTAATAAATTTTCATTCTCGTCAACAACTAGTGAGCCTGATCCTCCAGCACCAATATTTGTTTGATTTATTCAATAAAGAAATCCTGTTAATTCTTGATTAGATGAGCCTCCATCTCATTTCAATTTAAAAGAGGTATCTCCTAATCCTCTGAGAGACTTCTTACCTTCATTTAATCTTTGAAGATCATAATTTAGTGTTGATTGATGTAAAGTAGCGGCTGTAGAATTTCTGTATTCTGCAACTTTATGATTGAAAGTCATTTGTTCTCCTCCTCGAGCAGGAAACCCGCCGACATAATAAGCGGTATTGTAAGTTTTCTCATCGAAAAAATTATTTTCACTTTCTGTAATTCCTTTATTGAAAAAATTTAAAGGGGTTCTCTCTCCTTTTCCATATTTACCGTGAAAATTATCTGTCGCATCTTTTGCGTCGTATTGATCATGAAATACCACTTCCAGAACTATAAAGTCGTGGAAATAATCTTTATTATTTTTATGAGAATTTTCACCTAAGTGATTTCTTGCAGCTCAAAATAATTTTGTTTCTTTAACACTAACTTTCTTTAATTCTTTTTGTCCAATTTCGCCTTCCTTTTCTTTTCAAATCGCTAATTGAAGTGAAGAATTAGAGGCTCTTCTGCCTTTGCAAATTTGAGAGAGTTTTTGGTCAAAATTATTTCCTAGAGAAAAATCAAATCTCTCAAATACATGAGCATTAGTTGCAATAAATCACTTAGTTGGATATTTATTTTCATCTTGCGGTCATTCATAATCAAGTATTCAACCAGTACCTATGGAACAATTATGTCGCAAACCCACTGTGTAATCTCTTATCTTTTGTTCTATCTGTTTACTTTTTTCTTGATCTCAGTTTTTAACAGCAAAATTATGTGATCGATAAAACTCTTTTTTAACTTCATTGAACTTCTCAATTTCTTCTCTATTTTGAACTAATTCCCCAATCTCTTTAGCAAAAATTTGTCTTATTTCTGGATGTACTTCCGGAACTTCTCTTATTTGTTTTCTGTGACTTAAATCACTATTCAATGAACTTAACTTGTTATCAACTGCCCCCCCCGAAACCATCTTTTCTCCTACATTCATTACTTGATTTTGAGGAATTTCTTCATTTCTTAGTCTTCCAAAATGATTACTATTTCATAAATATTTAGTTAAAAAACCTCCCCCTCCAACTCCCCCAATAGCTAAAACTGCTGAAATTAATTTAGTCAATTTAACTATTTAATATTTACTTACTGACAAGTTTATATAAAAAATCTAGCCTCCACTGAATTTTATTAAATAAAAAAATTAAAGAATTAAATCAACAAATTTGATGAACATAAAACCAAAATCTAACAACTAAAATTTAATAGTTAAATTTTATTAATTTAAAAAAACAAAAATAATGGATAGAGATTCCATCTCTATTAATGAGTTGTTATCTACGGCTTCAGATATTCAAAGAAAAGAATATTATGTTAAGGGTTGAATAAAAACTATTCAAAAATTCTCAACAATTGAATTTTTACAAATAGTTGATGGATCTAATCTAACTGGCATTCAAGTAGTTTTAGATGGAAAAAGTTTAGAAAGTAAAAATATTTCTTTTGGGGATGCAGTAGAAGTTAGAGGAATTTTATCTCCCTCCAAAGGAGGTAAACAAGCTTTTGAATTAAAGGCTACACATCTAGAATTATTAAGTAAATCCATTGATTTTCCTTTAATTCCCAAAGAATTATCTTTAGATTACTTAAGAAGTCAACAATTAGTTCGTCATCGAACTAATTTATTTAGTGCTATTTATTTAATAAGAAGAGAAGTTGTTAAGGCTATGAATGATTTCTTTTACGAAAATCATTTTTATCCCTCTTTTGCTCCAATCCTAACTTCTAATTCTTGCGAAGGGGGAGCTGAATTATTTCAATTGGCGCCGGAATATAATGAATTTTTTAAAAAAGAACAAGTTTTGTTGAGTGTTAGTGGTCAATTTTATTGTGAAGTTATTTCTTCAGGTTTAGGTAAAAGTTTTTCTTTCGGGCCTACCTTCAGAGCTGAAAAATCTAATAGTCAAGCACATTTAGCTGAATTTTGAATGATTGAAGTTGAAGAATCATTTTCCAATCTAGAGAAAATAATTCAAACAACTTACAATCTTTTCAATTATTTATTAAGTAAAGTATTAGATAATTGTCAAGAGGCTTTACAATTAATTTCCAAAGTCTCTAAAGAAAAAGATTTAGTGGGAAAATTACTAAAAATTAAAGAAACCAAATATAAGTTAATTAATTATTGTGAATGCATAGAACTCTTAAAAAAGACTTGAGGGGATGAATTGAATAAAGAAGATGAACAAACACTTTGCAAACTTTTAAATACAAAAATATTATTTATTACTAATTTTCCTTCTAATCAAAAACCTTTTTATATGACTAGAAGTAAAGATAAAAAAACTACTTTCTCTTTCGATATGATAGTTGAAGGTGCCGGAGAATTGGCTGGAGGTTCTGAAAGAGAGGGAAAAATAGATGAGTTAAACTCATCTATTAAAAAAATGAATTTAAATGCTAAAGAATTAGAGTGATATTTGCAATTAAGAAAATATGGTTATTTCTCTTCTGCAGGTTTTGGAATGGGATTTGAAAGACTATTAATGTTTTTAACTGGTCTAAAAAATATTAAAGATTTATCTGTATTCCCCCGTTCTTACGGAGGCTTTCAGTTATAAAAAGATTATGCTTGACACATTAAACATTCATTGGGTTGTAAATTTTTAGTTCTCACGTAATAAAGGGATTTGAGCCCTTTATGGTGTGCATAAAGATATAACTTAACTAAATCTCTAGTTGTCGAGTTATTAGTTACATAAAGAATTGTTGAAATTCCTTGATCTATATGCTTTTGAATAGTTGCGGATAAATCAATTAATTTCTTTTGATCTATTTGATAGGCAGATTTATATAGGTGATAATTTTCCTTTTTGAGAAAGGGCATAGGAAAATAAGTCATTGAATTTCCATATAGTCTAGTTTCTATTGGAGCAATAATTGGTTGTATTGAAGCTGTAGCTCCTTGCAAATAACTAATACTTTGAGTAGGAGCTATAGCTAATCTATAAGCATTGTAAAGACCATTTTTTTCTACTATTTTTTGCAAATTTGCTCAGTCTTCCTGAGAAGGTATTTTTACATTTTTAAGTAACTCTTTTACTTTTTCGCTTTTAGGTAAATAAGAGTTTTCTAAATATTGTTTGAAATATTTTCCATTGGCGTAATCAGACAAATGGAAATTGTGGAAACTCTTATTTTTTTCTTTAGCAATCTTAGAACTAGCTAAGATTGAGTAATAATTAATTGCTGAAAATAATGAATCAGCAAACTCTAAAACTTCCGGATCATCATAAGCTAAATTATTTTTCAATAAAAAGCCTGTGAAATTTAACATACCTAGTCCTACAGATCTAAAAGATTCATTAGCTTTTCTAATGCTTGGAGCATTTTTAATAGAAGTTAAATCACTGACAGCAGTTAAAGCTCTCATAGAGATGTCAATAATCTCTTCTAAATTAGTTGCTTCTAATAAATTAACTAAATTTAATGAAGCTAAATTACAAGAGACATCATATCGAATTTGATCTTCATCGCCATAATCCCCTATAGTTGAGCTCTCTTGCAATTGAAATATTTCAGTGCATAAATTGCTCATTTTAATAGTTCCTAGACCATTTAAAGGATGTTGTCTATTTGCATTATCTATGTATATTACATAAGGATAACCAGACTCAAATTGAATCTGAGCTATTCTAGTTAAGACAGCTCTAGAGGACAATTCTTTTTTGAGAATGTCTTTATCCTCGGCCAATTTATCATATCATTCATTCATATTTAGATCTGATAGACAAACTTTATATTTTTGATAAATAGTATTTGGCTCAAAAATATAAAAATCTTTATTTTCTGTCGCTAATTGCAAAAATTTATCAGGAATTATTAAACCTATTGATAAGGTTTGAATTCTTGATTTTTCATCTGCATTAATTTTCTTGCAATCAATAAAATCAATGAGATCAAAATGAAAAATATTTAAATAAGCTACTCCACTTCCTCTCCTCATTCCAAGTTGATCAGCATAATCAAATACATTCTCTAATATTTTTAAAACTGGCAATACTCCAGAAGCTGTGCTATCTATTTTTTTGATTGAAGCTCCTCTTCCCCTCAATTTTGAAAGATTAACTGCGACCCCTCCTCCAATTTTGGAAAGTTGCATAGAAGTTGAAATGATATAGTTTATTGAATTTATAGAATCTTCCGTTTCTAGCAAAAAGCAAGAAACTAGTTCTCCAGACCTTTTTTTACCAGAATTAGAAAAAGTAGGAGTTGCTGGTTGATAAATTTGTTTCATTATTAAATCTGCAATTTGACAAGCTAACTCAAAATTGCCATCTCCCAAAAATAAAGAAACTACAATTACCCTATCTTCATAACTTTCTAAAATGTAATTTCCGCAATTACTTTTAAGAGCAAAACTTTCAAAAAATTTAGAGATAGAAATATAGCTTTTTCAAGAATGTGAAAAAGCATATACTCTTTTAGCTAGTTCATTAATCTGTTCTTCTTTATAACTGGTTAATAAACTAGGGAAATAATAATCTTCTTGAACTAATCAAGAAATACGTTCATAGCCAATTTTTCTAGAAGAATATTTTTCATGCTCAGCAACATATTTTTCATATTCTTTTATTGCAAGTAAATCTTTTTCTAGGGAGAAGAATCCATCTTCTCCCTTTAAAGTAACTTGGTTGTTATATATTAAAGAGTTATAGTAAAAAGTACTTAAAGTTTTTCTCTGTTTACTTATAACCCCGTGACTTAAAAAATTAAACTAAATTCATCTCATTTAAAATTCTTTTTAATTCTTCAATAGCAGTTTTATTTCCCCCCAAATCAAATTTCATTAATATGGGAACATTGTATTTTTCGCTTATTACATGAACAGATTTACAAAAATTTTGTCCAAAATTTTTATTCCCACTCCCAATTACTCCCCTTAACAAATTATGATTCAATTCTAAAAAGGCTTTAACAACCTTCGGCACTTCCCCAACTCCATCAGTATAAGTGAATAAAATATATTCTTCTGTTGCAACTTCGTTGCCATCGAAAATTCTTTTTACATTTTTTAAAGCTAACTTTGAGACAATAGTTTCAACTTTTCCCGTTCTACTGGCAAATCATAGTTGCAAAACTTATTTTTAAAACTTGGAGAGTTTAACATATTTATTTTTATTTATTAAATTAATTTAAAAAACTAAATTTGTTAATCTCTTGAAGATTAGAGTACCTGAAAAATTATTATATTATTTCCTCTTTTTTTAATTAAAAGTTCTTATGAACTAATAATAAAGTAACTTACAATGTATTTGCTCAAAAGAGATGAAAAAGATCTTTGAGAAGGGGTCAATTGAAATGAAGTTAATGTAGGATTCACTAAAACATTTTGAGATCAAAATGTTAGACAATTTTGAGTTGATGAAGAAATTCCCCTAAGCGGAGATAAACTAGTTTGACAAACCAGATTAAATGAAGTAGAAAGAGATGTCTATGTTAAAGTTCTCGTATCTTTAACTTTATTGGATACTCATCAAGGAGCTATAGGGATGAATAGGATCTGTTTAGCTGTTCCAGATCTCCCTACTAAAGCTGTTTTGCAATTTATGGCTATGATGGAACAAATGCATGCTAAAAGTTATTCATCTATTTTTTGTACTTTACTTAGTACAGAACAAATTAATGAGTTATTTGAATGAATTAAACAAGAACCTAGTTTACAAAAAAAGGTAGATATAGTTGTTTCATACTATGAAAACATCAAAGATCAAGAAAGTTTATATATGGCAATGGTTGCTTCTGTATTTTTAGAATCATTTCTTTTTTATTCAGGCTTCTTTTATATGCTTTATTTATCATCACAAGGTCTAATGATTAATAGTGGAGAAATCATTAATTTAATAATACGTGATGAAGCCATTCATGGACTTTACATAGGTAATTTAGCATCTAAATTATTTAACACTTTCAGTAAAGAAAGGCAAGAGCAGCTAAAAAAAGAAGTTTATGACTTATTAGAAAAATTAATGGAAAATGAAATTGAATACACTGAGAAAATTTATACTTCTATTAATTTAGTTTCTGAAGTAATTCAATTTTTGAAATATAACGCTAATAAAGCTTTACAAAATTTAGATTTAGAAGATAAATATGATATCATTGAAAACGATATTAATCCAATGATTTTCAATGGATTGAATACTTCTACTAAAAATCATGATTTTTTTTCCACCAAGGGTAATGGGTATATCAAAACAACCCATGTAGAAACTATTCAAGATGAAGATTTCGTATTCTAATATAGTTAATTTTTTAAAGATTTAATCAGAAACTAAAAGAATCAACTTTAAAAATTATCGATTTAAAAGATACAAAAAAATTAAATTACAAATAACTACTTTGAATATTTAAGTTTTAAGGGCTAGTTTTCAACAAATTTCAAAAAAAGGGAAAAGACAAATAAGTTATTTTCATTCTAAAAATCATTGAATCCATACCAATAAGGTAAGTTAATGAATAAAGGGCCAATAGCTGCTCTTATTGCCTGCCCCTCTGGGCTTTGTCTAGGTTCCAGCTTAAATAAAGATCTTATTGTTGGGAGAACTAAAGAGCTAGAAGCGAGCTCAATAAATTCAACAACAGAGATTAGAAATAATCAAGAAAAAACATTCCCAATGTCAGAAAATATGAAAATTAAAGTCACTCAACATGATAACGGTATATTCGGCAAAAAAGTAAAAGTTGGGATTAATTGTATGAATGGAGATTTGATTGGTTGAGAAAGTAATTTCTGAGCTGGGGCGGGAAGTCGAACAGATCAAACATTAGGCTGGGGTGATTTTCGGAAGACTTTTGAAAATGGACTTAAAGGAATCCTCAATTTAATCTTTGGATGCAATTACAAAAAAGCGATTGAAGAAGCAGATTATGGAGAGTGATATGATAAAGAAAAGCTTGGACAAAATAGAGAGGATATTGCTATGGTGGGAATTATTTCTAGAATGAAAAATTTACAAGAAAGTGATGAAAAAGCAAAACAGCAAAATGGAACTAATTTTGAAGAAATTTGAAAAATGTTTGGAGGATCTATTCCTAGTAGTCCAGCTAAAAAAAGAACATCTGTAACTGACACAGCACTTGAAGTATGAATTCATGTAAGAGATGAGTATAGACCAGGAGGGCTTGAAAAAACAATACGATCTCTGGTTAGAAGTAGTATTGCACGTAGTTTGATCAAAATCATTTTGGGAGCAAAATGATGCTCCAAAAAAGATATATTTCAACAATGTATTAAAACGTCTAAATATAATGCAAATTCGAAATTAGTTCAAGAAGGTTTTGAGAGAAGTGATGAAGAGTTGCAGCTTGATGGTAAAATTGGCTTTACATGGAATCCCGGGTCAACAGAACAGGGTGGTAGACCAGATTGAACTTGAGAGAAATTGCAGAATTGAAAAGTTGGGGAAAAAGAGTGATGAAAAAAGGTTAAAAAATATTTAGAAGAATTATCAGATAGCTCGTATTACTATAAAAATAATAAAAATTTAGCAAAGTTTTTAGTTACAGAAATTTTTAAAGAAATTGTTGGTCAACAAAAATTCAACAACATTAGGCTTCTTAAAAAATCTAAAAATTGTGTAGTTGGGGTAAATGGATTAATTTGCCCAGAAATTGGATTAGTATGAAAAAAATAAAATCTTTGAGCTAAAAATGCTTCAAACATTTAATTTATATACCAATAAATAGCGCTATTAAAAATAAAAGATAATTTTTTTCAAAAGAATTATTAATTTTCCGGCACATTAGATGATGAAGAAAAGTTTATGTCTTGGGATTGTTGGATGCCCTGCTGGTCTTTATATAGGTTCAGCCAATTTAAAACAAGATCTTAATATTGGTAAATCTAAAGATCTTGGAACTAATGAAATTGATTCCACTGAGAAAATTTGAAAAAATCAACAAAAAACATTTTCGATTAATAAAGATGCAAAAATTACGATTACCCAACTTGACGATGGCAAATATGGAAAGAAAGTAAAAGTTGGAATTAATTGTATGAATGGAGATCTGATTGGATGAGGGAGTAATTTCTGAGCTGGGGCGGGAAGTCGAACAGATCAAACGTTAGACTGGGGTGTTTTTCGGAAAACTTTTGAAAAAGGACTTAAAGGGATCCTCAATTTAATCTTTGGATGTAATTACAAAGAAGCGATTGAAGAAGCGGATTATGGAGAGTGATATGATAAAGAAAAGCTTGGACAAAATAGAGAGGATATTGCTATGGTGGGAATTATTTCTAGAACGAAAAATTTACAAGAAAATGATGAAAAAGCAAAACAGCAAAATAGAGCTGATTTTGAAGAAATTTGAAAAATATTTGGAGGTCCTGTTCCTAGTAGTCAAGCTAAAAAAAGAACACCTGTAACTGACACAGCACTTGAAGTATGAATTCATGAAAGAGATGAGTATAGGCGAGGAGGGCTTGAAGAAAAAATACAATCTCTCGTGAGGAATAGTATTGCACGTAGTTTAATCAAAATCATTTTGGGAGCAAAATGATGCTCCCAAAAAAATCAACTCCAAAATAAATGTCTTCAAACATCCAAGTATAATGCGAGTTCACAATTGGCACAATTAGGGCTTGAAAACGGCAATGAAGAAGAATTGCAACTTGATGGACTAACTGGCCTTAAATGAAATCCTGGAACAACGGGAAGGGGTAGACCAGATTGAACTTGAGAAAAATTGCAGGATTGAAAAGTTGGAGGAAGAAGTTGATGACAAAAGGTTAAAGAATATTTAGGACAATTATCAGATAGCTCGTATTTCTATAAAAATAATAAGAATTTGGCGAAAGTTTTGGTTACAGAAATTTTTAAGGAAATTGTTGGTCAACAGAAATTCAACAACATTAAGTTTCTTGAAAAATCTAGAAATTGTGTAGTTGGGGCAAATGGATTAATTTGCCCAAAAATTGGATTAGTATGAAAAAAATAAAATTTTAAGCCTCAATTGCTTCAAACATTTAATTTATACCAATAAATAGTGCTATTGAAAATAAAAGATAATTTTTTCAAAAGAATTATTAATTTTTCGGCACATTAGATGATGAAGAAAAATTTATGTCTTGGGATTGTTGGATGTCCTGCTGGTCTTTATGTAGGTTCAACCAATTTAAAACAAGATCTTAATATTGGTGAATCTAAAGATCTTGGAACTAATGAAATTGATTCCATTGAGAAAATTTGAAAAAATCAACAAAAAACCATTTTGATCAATAAAGATACAAAAATTACAGTTACCCAACTTGACGATGGAAAATATGGAAAGAAAGTAAAAGTTGGAATTAACTGTATGAATGGAGATTTGATTGGATGGGGAAATAATTTCTGAGCGGGGGGGGAGAATGAAAAATTAAAAAATGAAAAAATGAAAAAAGAATGAAATGCTTTTAAAAATACATTTGAAGCAGGTATTAAAGGATATCTAAATCTAATTTTTGGTTGCAACTACAGGGAAGCAATTGAATCGGCAGATTCTGGAGAATGATACAATAAAGAAATTTTGGGAAACAGTAGAGAAGATATTGCAAGAGTAGGAATTGTTTCTAGAATGAAAAATCCTACTGTAAATAACATAAACGAAAATCAAAGCAATGAGAGAGAATCAGAAAGAAATAAATTTGAAGACATCTGAAACAATATTTTTGGAGGAAGAACTCCATTTGTAGCAGATAAAAAAACCTCTATAACCAATACTGTAATTGAGGTATGAGTTCATAAACGCGATGAGTTTAAAGTATGATGAAACGAGAATAAAATACAACCACTAATCAGGAGAAGCATTGCGCGAAGTTTAATAAAAATCATCTTGGGGGCAAAATGATGTACTAAAAAAAATTGAAATTTAGAAAAATGTGAACAAGAATCCAATTATCAAGCAAATCAAAACTTATCTCGGGAAGGATTTCAAGAAAATGAATACAAAGAATTTCGTCTTGACGGGCAATATGGTTTTACTTGGAATCCTGGAAACAATGGGAGAGGTAAACCAGATTGAACTTGGCAAAAATTAAAGGAATGAACAAAAGGTAGTCAAGAATGATGAAAAAATGTTAGGGATTATTTAGGGCAAATTTCAAACAGTGCCTTTTTTTATAGCAGTAATAAAAATTTAGCAAAAGTTTTGGTTACAGAAATTTTTAAGGAAATTGTTGGTCAACAAAGATTTGAAGCCATCAAATTTCAAAAAAGAGATGAGAATTGCAAAATTGGAAGAAATGGATTAATTTGTTTTGGAAATGGATTAGTCTGAAGAAAATAAAAACTTTTTTATTCAATATTCAAGATAGAAAATTATTCTTATTGAAAAAAAGATAAATAAAAACTAAAAAAATTCTGATAAATGGCAATAAAATTTTTCTTAACAACGCAAAATTTATGCAAAAATCAAATTAAAATTTGAATTAAAAGAAATAATCACAATTAAAATATTTAGATTTGTTTTTATTCAGGAAAAAGTTTTTTCAAAAATAATTTAGCAGGGGAAATAAATAAATGAGTTGATCTGATTGTTGATATACTCTAAAAATTTTTGATACTGGCGATTGATTTGTAATTTTTTTAATTGTTTTTTCAGTCATTTCAATGACATGAGTGATTTTAGAGATGATAAGGGAAAAAAAGAAGATGTCTTACAAAGAATTTATAGAGTATCTAAAAGATGGAAGTTACATTGAGACTGGAACTAAGTGGACTAAGGATTTTATAAAAAAAGTAAAAAGAGGAAATTGAATAAAAGGATGGATTAGATAAATCTAAATCAAGAACTTTAAAAAAGAGAATTTATTTTTAAAAGCATAAGTAATAAGTAAAAAGAGAAGAGTTTAAACATTAAACAAATAAAAAAATATTTAATGAGATAATTCTATGAAAGGGATTTGATTCTTAGGTATTTTTGGATGTCCGCTGGGTGTTTGCATGAGTATGGGAGGAAAATCAAATATGAAGATTGGAGTTAAGAATACTATACAAGGAGAACAGATATTAGAAATAGATGAACTTAAAAATAAGAAATTAAAAATTGATGAACTTAATGGATTAGAACTAAGTCAAGAATCTCTGGGGGGGGTAAAACCAAAAATTAAAATCTCGGTTTTTTGCATGGATGGGGATTTAATTGGTGCTCCTGCTGATTGATGGAAAGAAACTGAAAGTACAATGGGAGGAAAAGAATTTTGAGAAACTCTAGAGAAGACTTTAAAAGGTTATATGAATTTAATATTTGGATGTCGATTACAAGATGCTATTAATAAAGCACCCAATATGAAATGATTAACTGGTACGTCTAATTCTTCATCTGAGCAAGATGCCGCAGGCATATCTATTGCTATTAGGAAAAAATTGGGAAAAATGGATCCAAAACTTGGCTTTGAAAAGCTATTTGAAGGCAATTTGTCTAGGAATTATCGAAAAAAATTCACGTCAGAGAAAGCATCAATTGAAGTTTATTTATATGACAGAAACGAATTTAAATCTACACATGAAGAATCAATCAAAAAGCAATTTAGAAAATCAATTGCCTCCGCATTAATTGATTTAATTATTTCTTCTGAATGATGCGCAAAGAAAGATTCATCAAATACTTCATGTCTTGAATGAAATAACTACAAAAATAAAGAAAATTGAAAAAAGGAAATTAAGGATGAAGAAAATTGATTAATTGGTCAGGAAAAATTAGATGGGACTATTGGAATAATGTGAAATCCTAGGAATGAATGAAATGGCACGCCAAAATGAAAGTGAGACAAAATTAAAAATTGAGAAAATTTAGACAACAATTGATGAAAAAATGTAAAAGAAATTCTTAATGATATTAAGAGAAGTTCTTGATTCAATAAAAATACTGAAAAAGTTGCAGAGCTCATCGGAGCACATTTTTTGGGAAGATTCTTAAATGGAGATCTTAAGATTAAAAATTTTTTAGAACAAAAGGTAGAATTATGTAAAATTGCGTCAAATGGAATAATATGCCCTCGGGGCGGAGTGATTTGAAAAAATTAAAAATCTTAAAGAAAATTTATATTTTGATTTTTAACTATAAAAATAACAATAAACTCTTGTTTCTTAATTTAGTTAGTTTTTTAAAAATTTAATAAAGATAAAAAACCTACATTAAACTACTGAAATTAAATTTTTAGTTTTGCTAGCATAAGATGGGTTGTTTAATAGACATATTCTATCCTCAATTAACAAGAGGATGAAATATATTTTTAGTAATAAGTTTTATATTCTCTTTTACATGATTCCTCATGGAATGATGAAGAGAAAAAAAAGATATGAATTATAAAAATTTCTCCAAATATTTGATTTGGTTTTCTAGTAATTGTTTTTCTAAAAGTTTAGAAAAGACAAAAGCAACTTTGGAATATCTTCGTAATTTTTCATTAGACAAAGAATTGAAAAAATTCAAAGAAAAAATCAAAAAAATAATGTCAAGTAAAAAAATAATACTAAAGATAAAAAACTTGATAAGTTTCTAGAATAGATTGTTAAAAAAATGATTAATTCTTGGACTTTTTGGCTGTCCTACTGGAGTTTGTTTTGGCATTAACCTAGAAAAATATTTAAGCTTAGGGCAGAAAAAATCAATAGAAGGAAGTTATATTGAAACTACTGAAGAAATTAAAGAGAAAGATCAAAAAAAGATTTCTGTTGGGAATGAATCCAATGTTACGATTACACTCCTTGAAGAGAATAACAAAAAGCATAAAAACAGGATAAAGGTTAGTATTAATTGCATGGATGGTGATTTGATTGGTTGGGAAGATAATTTCTTGGATAAGAATCCATCTGCAACTTCAGGATGAGATAAATTTCAACAAACTTTTCAGAAAGGGCTTGAAGGTTATCTGAATTTAATTTTTGGGTGCGATTATAAAAGGGCAGTAGAAGCGGCGAGTTCTGAGGATTGATGAAATACTGAAAAATTTGGAAAAAATCTAGAAGATATTGCTACGGTAAGCTTATTTGCTCGTGCTGGAAAAAATAGTAATGAAGAATTAAATAATAGTGATATTTTACGGGGGGGGCGAATTAATGACGAAAAAACTGATTTTGAAAAAATATGAAAATTATTTAAAGGTCCGATACCAAGAGACGCCAAAAAAAGAGTAATAACAAATACTGCTGCAGAAATATGATTATATGACAAAAATGAACATAAACATGAATATGTGCCAATGATTCAAAAATTAGTTAGAGAAAGCATCGCAAATAGTCTAATGAGGCTTGTTTTTGATTCAACATGATATACCAAAAGATATTTTGATGCAGAACAAAGAGGATGGAAATATAAAGAAGAACAAAAATACAGTGTTTCAGAAGAATTTAACACAATTGTATCGCAAAATGATCAAGATGAAACATTTAAAAGATTTAAGCTTGATGGAAATGAAGGATTTAAATGACACCCTGGAGATGGGAAGAATGGCGGAAAACCAAAATGAATGTGAGAAAAAATAAAAAAATGAAATTCTAACGAAAAAGAATGATGGCAAGAAGTTAAAAAATATTTAAAAGATATATCAGCAAGTTCCTATTTTTCCAGCAAAAATAGCGAAGTAGCAAAAGTTTTGTGTTATGAAATTTTCAAAAATTTAATTGGACAGAAAAAACTTCAACTTATTAAATCAAAGGACAAGTGATGTAAAATAGGTTGAAATGGGGTAACTTGCCCTAATGGAGGATTAGCTTGAAGGAAAGAATAATTTTTTCAAAAATTCTACAAAGAGTTTAAATAGATCTAATAAATTATGAAAATATGAAGCTTACTGCTTGTACCAGCAATTGGAGCTGGATCATTCGCGGGGTCAATGGTAAGAAACGATATTGAGATCCAAGTTAATAATGAAAAAATTAATGTAAATCCTATAAAGTTTAATCAGCTTAAAGATAGTTTTAATGAAAAATCAGGAGTAAACTTCAATGAATTTAAAGACAATACCTCCAAACAAATGAAAATTATTCTACCCTGTTGAAATGGGGATTTATTAACTGAATATAAAACAAAAGAAAATAATGTTGGACAAGGTAAACTTGAACAACATTTAAAAAATTTCAAAAATGCCTGAAAATCAATTGAACAAAAAATTAAGGAAATTTTGAATAGAACTTACGGTTGTAAAGAAATTGAAAATTTAGAGTTTAGAGTTGGGGTTATAGATTTTGAAACAATTAAAGAGCAGGGAAACCAAGGCATAATAAATGGAAAAATGAAAAAAATAAATTCTGGGGGGGGCGACAGCAATATAGAATTCACTTTCAACTGAAAGAGAAACGCGATAGTGAAAAACTATCAAGAACATGACAAAATAATTAGATTGTATGAAGCTAGCATCGGCGGGGATGAAACAAAGAAAAAACTAAACATTATGGTTTACGAAATTTTAAGAGAGGCTGCAAGACGAACAATGAAAAATTATAAATGAGGGAAATTAGGAACAACAGGAAGCATAGATATTTTTAAATCTGAGTATTCTAAAACGGAAACAAAAAATAAAGAAATACAAAGAATTGTAACAGGGGGAGCAATCGATACATTTGAATTAAGCCAATGATGTTTTAGTAAATTAGATGAATGCACCAAAACAGAAAATTGAAAAGAAAATAAGCTTTTTGAATTTTTTTCCAGCTGTTGAAGGAATAAAGTAACTGGAGGGGAAAAATTATTATCAGAATTTGTTGAACAAGTTAAGAAAGTTATTAAAGGCAACAAGAGCGATGAACAAGAAAAATGTAATTTATGAGAAGGTGGAATAATTTGTTCTAAAGGAGGATTAATTTATAAAAAATAAATCTAATAATAGAAAAAAATTAAGAGTGGTTGAACTATACTTGGTTTCCCAGGGGTTATTGTTGGACCTATTTTGGGTATTTTTGGAACTAAAGAAACAACTTTAAAAATAAACAATAAAAAAGTAATTGTAAATCCTCCAGAAATGACTTTTTCCCCGAAAAAACAACATCCTTTTGAAAAATTAAATGTAAAGAAATTAGAAAATACAAAGGAAAAAATCAAAATAGTAAGTTTGTGCTTAAATGGGGATATGCTACCTGAGTGAATAAAAAATAAAGGGAATCAAAATCTTGGAAAAGATGATCAAAAACTATCAAATATTAAAAATGGCGATCATGTTTTACAAGAAGTTTTAAGAAAGTTCTTAGACTTAATTATCGGATGTCAAGATAGAGGAGAGGAAATGAGGGAAAGTTGATTCGATCGAATTGTTGAAAAAAAAGATTTAGGAACTATGTATATCAACGTTAGAAACAAAAAATATTTGGATAAATTAAAGTTGATGAAAGATCAAATTAATTATCAAAGGGAGTGTAAAGGAAAAAATCTTATTGGAATGTTTTGTAAATTAGAAGGTAATTTTAAAGATTCATGAAAAAGTGAAGTTAAAAAAGTTATTGAAGAAAAAATTTGAAAAATTTTAAAACAATTTATGATTGGATGAGTTGATTTAAAGAAAGTTAAATGAGGAAAAAATTCAGCTTCTATTAATACTGTTGAATGAGAAATAAAAAATGGCAAAAATAAGAAAAAAGTTCAAATTGAGTATGGTAGTGGATATACAGACTTTGAAATTGGAGAATGATGATTTAAAACTGGATTAATACAAAAAGGAAAGGAAGCGATTTTAAAGGAACTTGAACAACAAAAAAGTAACAATAAAAATGACTGAGTCGATAGAATAAAGTTCATGATCGGGCGAAATAAGGCTAATATTGAAGATTTTTTCAAAAATTGATTATGAAATGAACTTGAAAAAGAATTTTCAGAAAAACTTAAATCTGATTGTGGGATGTGAAATAGAGGAGTATCTTGCCCTGAAGGAGGATTAGTTTATTAGTTATTCAAAATAAAATGGATAAATGAATACTTTAAATAATTAATTATTTTTCAAAATCGATTATTTGAACTAAAAAATAAAAATTTAAATTTTTATTTATTTTTTACTATTCAAGGAAAAATAGCTTTAAGTATAAATTTTTAAAAAATTAAGGGTGTTTTATTTTTATTTGGTCTTCCAGGAGTTTTTATGGGACCTTTTATGGGATTTTTTGGTTTTAAAAAAACATCTTTAAATGTAGAGGGGAGACAAGTTACTGTCGACGAATCGGCAGTAACTTTTTCACCAAATGTGCAAAATCCCTTCAAGGAGTGAAAACAGAATAAACAACAAAAAGACAAAAAATTTGTTATTTTTGGGTTATGTTTAAATGGAGAATTTCGGCCTGAGATTTTGAAAAAATGAGAACAAATCCCAGTGGCCAATAGATCACAAGTAATTAGAAACGCAATAAGAGGTGGTTTAAAAAAAATAGATGAAATGTTAAGAAAAAGTATAAATAAATGAGTAGGGTGTCAAGAATCAGATTTAGTTGATGAGAGCGGGAAAGTTGGTGTTGGTTTTCTTGAACAGATATTTGTTGCCAATGAAAATGGGGGAGACAGCGGGTTAATTAATTGAACATTAAAAAATGAAGAAAGAAGTAGTACAAGGATTGCAGCAAATTATATAAATGAATGTACACGATCAAGAAGGAAGGGGATGGTGTGCAAGATAGAACCGCAATTCGCTAATAGTAATACAAATATTAAAAGTGAAGTTAAAAAAACGATAGAAAATAAACTTGAAGAAGCTATTGAGAAACTTGTTTGAACGTGACTTGATAAAGGAGATTGAAAAGATCAAAAATTTTGTAATTTTTTAAATGGATTTATGAATAAATCTTTTAATGACTCAGACTGTTTAAAAACAGGACAAATGGGTAGAGATAATCATCTTAGAGAAGATATTAGGCAAATAGTTCAAGATTCGAATGCAAATGGAGATATGAATATTGAGATTGGAAACTGATGACTTTCGGGGAGATGGAAAGAAAAACATCCGAATGTCAAATGAGGCGAGAAAGAAGGAACAAGTAACAATCGAGGAGTCACTGAAAAACTTATTGAATTTGCGGGAAGTATAGGTCGTTTGAGAGAGCAAACTTTAAAGCAAGTTGTTAAAGAACTTATTGAAGAATTTGAAAAAGGAATTATTAGTGAAAAAGAGGGTTTTTGTGGAGTATGAAATGAGGGAATATCTTGCCCTGAAGGAGGAGTAGTGCTTTATAAAAAATAGAAAATAATTTTTTAAAAAATCAAAAAAATATCTAAAAAATTAGTTTTTAAATATTTCTGAAAGAATATAAATATAATTCTTTAAAAAAGTTCGATTTTATTTTTAAAGTTATTATTGGCTTAAATTCTACTGGTCAAATATATTTTTTGAATAAATAACCTCTCTATACTCTCTATAGAATAAAAAATTCTTCAAAAGTAAAAGTACCGCAGTTTGTATGAATAAAAAATTTTCTTATTTTTAAAGTGGATTATTAAAAAGGGATTAATTTTTGGACTTGTTGGTTGTCCTGCGGGGGTTTGTTTCGGAACTAATTTAGAAGAACATTTAAGCTTAGGAAAGGGAAAAACAGTAAGAGAAAATGATGTGGAAATGACCCAAGATATCAAAGAAAGAGACCAAAAAAAGATTTCTGTTAGAAAAGAGTTAAATTTTACAGTCACGAGACTTAAAGAAGATAACAAAAAGTATAAAAACAGGATAAAGGTTGGAGTTAACTGCATAGATGGGGATTTAATTGGTTGAGGGGATGATTTTTTGGAATCACAACCATCGGAAATTTCGGGATGAAACAAATTTCAACAAACTTTTGAAAAAGGACTTAAGGGCTATTTAAATTTGATTTTTGGATGTGATTATAAAAAGGCCGTAGAAGCGGCGAATTCTGGAGATTGGTGAAATGCTGAAAAATTTGAAAAAAATCCAGAAAATATTGCTATGGTGGGTGTTGTTACTCGTTCTGGAAAAAATGTCAATGATATTACTCGGGGGGGGCAAAAACTAAACAATGAAACTGATTTTGAAAAAATATGAAATTTGTTTGAAGGTCGCAAGCCGAGAGATGAGCAAAAAAGAATTTCAATAACAAATACTGCAGTAGAAGTATGAATGTACAATAGGAATGAGTTTAAGCAACAATATATACCAATAATTCAAAAATTAGTCAGAAAAAGTATTTTGCGCAATACAATTCGAATCGTTCTTGGCGCTAAATGGTGCAATAAAAAATTTTTAAAAGAATGAAAATGTGAAGACTGAAAACAATACAGTGTTTTGGGGGAATTAAAAGAAAACGGATTTTGAAACGTTCAAGATGAAATATTTGAACATCTTAAACTTGATGGAAGCACAGGATTTACATGAAATCCTGGTTTAAAGGGGGATGGCGGAAAACCAACATGAATGTGATAAGAAATAAACAAATGAACATCTAATAATAAAATGTGGTGACAAAAAGTTAAAGAATATTTAAAGCAAATATCTGAAAGTTCCTATTTTTACAGTCAAAACAGCGAAGTTGCAAAAATACTATGTTATGAAATATTTAAAGATTTAATTGGCCAAGAAAAACTTCGAGTTATTAAATCAAAAGACAAATGATGCAAAGTTGGCTGAAATGGGGTGGCTTGCCCTGATGGAGGATTAGCTTGAGAGAAAGAATAATTTTTTTAAAAATTCAACAAAGAATTTAAGTAAATCTAGTAAATTAATGAAAATATGAAGTTTATTGTTTATTCCAGCAATTGGAATTGGATCATTCTCTGGGTCAATGGGAAGGAAAAATATCACAATCCAAGTTAATGATGAAAAAATTGATATTAATCCCACAAAATTTGAACATTTCATCGGTGATTTCAAAAAAATGGTTGGAGTAAATTTTGATGAATTTAAAGATAGCCCTTCAAAAAAAATAAACATTGTTCTACCCTGTTGAAATGGAAATTTATTAGAAGATTATTACGAAAAAGCAAAAACTGCTGGGCAAGGAAAATTTCAACAACATTTAAATAATTTCAGAAAAGCCTGAGAATTAATTGAACAAAAAGTTAGGGACATTTTAAATAAAACTTATGGCTGTTTAGATGCAAGTGAATTAAAAATGAGAATTGGAGTTATAAATCTTGAAACAATGAAAGAAACCGAAAATTCAGGAATGATACGTGGAGAAATGAAAAAAATAGTTTCGGGTGGAACAGAACAAATACCACATAAAACTACATTTGCTTTTAACTGAATTAGAAATATAGGAAAAACAGCTCAAAGTAAGACTGGAGAAATAATTCAATTGTATGATGCAGATATTGGCGGACAAGTAACCGTCAAAGAATTATGTAAGATGGTTTATAGCATTTTAAATGAGGCAGCAAAATTAACACTTAAAAAATATAAATGAGAGAAAAAAATAAGTTCAAACCGCAGTCAAGATACTTTTAGCGCAATTCCTTCTAATGGAATGAGAACTGAAGAAAAAATAAAACAATTTAATACGGGAGGTACTAACCAAGCATTTGAATTGAGTCAATGATGCTTCAGAAATATAGATCAATGTACTCAAAACAATTGAGATAATGACAAACTTTTTGAATTCTTCTCTAGTTGTTACAGAAATAAAACAAATGGTGGAGAAAGCTTATTATTAGAATTTGTAGAACAAGTTAAAAAAATTATTAAAGGTGATGATAAGAATAGTGATAGTAAGGAATGTAGTTTATGGAATCAAGGAATAACTTGCTCGGAAGGAGGATGAATTTGGAAAAAATAAAAAATTGTATCCTATTAAAGAGCTATAAGAAAACATTTTTGAAACCACCTTTTAAGCAGTTATAAATATTTAATAAAGGACAAAATTTTAAAAAACATAATAAATTTTTCAAACAAACATCAAAAATCTTTTAAATTTAGATAGATTTAAAAGATCATGAAAATATGAAATTGATTATTATCCATGCCGGCGGTCGGAGTGGGAGCTACAGTTAGTACAGCGGGAATAAACAATGTCAAGATCAAAGTTAATAATGAAACAATCGAGGTAAATCCTTCAGAGTTTAATCATCTTAAAGATAGTTTTAAAAACGAAGTTGGAATAGACTTTAACGAACTTAAAAACCATTCTTCAAAAAAAATAAAAGTTATTTTACCCTGTTGAAATGGAGATTTATTAACTGAATATAAATCAAAAGAAAATTCTGTTGAAAAAAATAAACTTAAACAACATTTAGATAATTTCAAAAAAGCCTGAACATCAATTGAACAAAAAATTAAAGATATTTTAAATGAAACTTATGGTTGTAGAGAAGTTAAAGATTTAGAGCTTAGAGTTGGGGTTATAGATTTCGGAACAATTCAAGAAGACATAAATGGAGGCATGATAAAAGGAAACATGAAAAAAATAAATGTTGGGGGGGGAATAAATAGAAATATACTACATAATATAGAATTTGTCTTTAACTGAAAAAGGGAAGCCAGATCTACAAACTATAAAGAACATAGAAAAATAATTAGATTATATGAAGCAAGTATAGGAACTAATACAAATAAAAATCTAAATGTTATGGTTTACAAGATTTTAAGTGAAGCGGCAAGATTAACACTTAACAAGTATGAATGGAAAAAATTATCAACAAATCAAACAAGCACAGACAGTTTTAGCGCTAAACATTCTGGATCAGAAAGAATAAATAAAGACATACAAAAACTTGAGACTGGAGGGGCAGGAATGAGTGCATTTGAATTAAGTCAGTGATGTTTTAGTAACTTGGTTAAATGCACTAGTCCAGAAAAATGGGACGATAACAAACTTTTTGAATTTTTTTCTAGCTGTTGAAGGAATAGAGTAACTGGAGGGGAAAATCTATTATCGGAATTTATTGAGCAAGTTAAAAAAGTTATTAAAGGCGAAAAGAGTGATAAACAAGAAAAATGTAATTTATGGGAAAGTGGAATAATTTGCTCTAAAGGAGGATTAATCTATAAAAAAGAAAACTAGAAAATTAAAGATGGTTGAACCTTACTTGGTTTCCCGGGGGTTATTGTGGGACCTATTTTAGGTATCTCTGGAACTAAAGAAACAACTTTAAAAATAGACAATAAAAAGGTAATTGTAAATACTCCAGAAATAACTTTTTCCCCTATCAAACAACATCCATTTGAAGGATTAAATATGAAGAAATTGAAAAATACAAAGAAAAAAATCAAAATTATAAGTTTGTGCTTGAATGGGGATATGTTGCCTGAATGAATAAAAAATAATAAAAATAAATATACTAGTCAAAATGGACAAAAACTAGAAAACATCCAAAAAGGAGAACAAATTTTAAAAGAAGTTTTACAGGAATTTTTGAACTTAAATATTGGATGTCAAACGGAAGGAGAGAAGACGAGGGAAAGTTGATTTGATCGGATTACCGACAAAAAAGATTCGGGGGGGGCAATTTATATTGAATTAAAGAATAAAAAATATTTAAATGATCTGAAATCTTTAAATAAAGAACAAATTAACTATCAAAGAGGATGTAGAAATAAAAGTGTTGCAAAAATATTTTGCAAATTAGAAGGCACTTTCAAAGATTTATGAAAAACTAATGCACAAAAAATAATTGAAGAAAAAATTTGGAAAGTTCTAAAAGAATTTATGATTGGATGGAATGAATTAGGGAAGGTTACATGAAATAAAAGAGGAAAAATTGGTATTTTTGAACTAGAAAAACAAGATGGAAAAATTAAAGAAAAAATTCAAATTGAGTATGACGGAGGATATACAGAATTTGAAATTGGAGAATGATGATTTAAAACTGGATTAAGTAAAAGAGGAAGAAAAGAAATTTTAAAAGAACTCGAAAATAAAAATAAGAATGAATGAACTAATAAAATAAAGTTCATGATCGGTCGAAATAAAGCTAATATTGAAGATTTTTTCAAAAGTTGATTATGAAATGAGCTTGAAAAAGAATTTTCAGAAGATCTTGATTCTTATTGTGGGATTTGAAATAAAGGAATATCTTGCCCTGAAGGAGGACTAATTTATGAAAAATAAAAATATATAGATAAATACTTTATTTAATTTTCACTACCCAAAGAAAAACAAATTTAAAAATTTAGTATAGAGGAGAAATCTTCGATAATATGATTTAGGCTGTTTTTTAAAAACTGAAATTTTTAAATGTTTTTTCATTAATTTAATTAATTTTTTTGAAAACGACAGAAAAGTAATTTAAGTTTTAAAAAAATCAAGAGCGGTTTATTTTTATTTGCCTTTCCGGGAATTTTTGCTGGACCTGTTATGGGATTTTTTGGGTCTAAAGAAACGATTTTAAATGTAGGGAAAGAAAAAGTTATTGTCGAATCGTCAGCGATAACTTCTTTTTCAGATGAGAAAAATCCTCTCAAAAACTTAGGAAAAAATAAAAAATTTGTTATTGTTGGATTATGTTTAAATGGTGAATTCCGTCCAGAAATTCTACTAAACTGAGAAAAAATTCAAACAAACAACGGAGGATCATATACGATCAGAAGTAACATAAGAAAAGCTTTACAAGAAATGGATAAGATGTTAAGGCGAAAAATAAATAAATGAATAGGGTGTTTAAGTGAAGATTTAGTTGATGAAAATGGAGAAGTTGGCATTGGTTTTCTCGATCAAATATTTACTGTGCAAGGTGGGGGGGGCAGTGGACAAATTATTTGAGAATTAAAAAATCAAAAAAATAGTACAAAACTTACCGCAAATTATAAAAATGAATGTAAAAATTTAAAGAAAGAAACAATCATATGCAAAATAAAACCTCAATTTGTTAATGAAAATATTAAAGCTGAAGCAAAAAAATTAATTGAGGAAAAATTGGAAAAAGCTATTGAAAATCTTGTTAATCGATGACTTAATAAGGGAATTTGAGATGGAAAAAAGTTATGTGTTTATCCAAGTGGTTTTAAATTTAAGGATGATATCTGCTTAAAATCAGGAGAAATTGGTAATGACATAAAACTTAAAGATGATATTAAAAAATTAGTTAAAAATTTACAAAAAAATGGAAATATAAATGTTGAAATTGGAAATTATTGACTTTCAGGGCGTTGAAAGAGTAAAGATAAGGAAGTGTGGGGCCAAAAAAAACAAAATTCCAATGAACAAGAAGTTACCTGAAAACTTATTGAATTTGCAGGAAGTATAGGTCAATTACAAGAAAAACCATTAAATCAAGCCGTTAAAGAGCTTGTTGATGAATTTGAAAATGTGATAAGTGATCGCAAGAAAGAATTTTGCGGAATATGAAATAAAGGAATATCTTGCCCCAAAGGAGGATTAATTTATGGACAATAAAATTAAGAAAAAACACCTTAATTAGTATTTTTTCATTAATTTTTTTAGATTAAAAAGAGAAATAAATTTAAGGGAAATGGTTTAAAATTTCACTAGAAATTTTAAAAAGAACAGTTTTAGATAATGCCCTTTTTCTAAACCATCTAGAATTAGTAAAAAGTGGGGACATTTTTGAAATTTTTTTTAGAAACAACATAAAAAAACGACTTATATTCTAAAAAATTAAAAGCGGTTTATTTTTATTTGCCTTTCCGGGAATTTTTGCTGGACCCTTTATTGGATTTTTTGGATCTAAAGAAACAACTTTAAATATAGAAGGAAGAAAAGTTGCTGTTGATGAATCCACAATAACTTTTTCTCCAGATGAAAAAAATCCCCTTAAAGAAGAATGAAAAGAGGATAAAAAACAAAAAAACAAAAAATTTGTTATTTTGGGATTATGTTTAAATGGGGAATTTAGGCCAGATATTTTATTGAAATGAAATCAACTTCAAACACAACAAGGATCATATGTAGTAAGAGATTACATAAAGAAAGCTTTAAAAGAAATAGATGAATTGTTAAGACAAAAAATAAATAAATGGGTAGGATGCCAATATAAAGATTTAATTGATGAAAATGGAAAAGTTGGTGTTGGCTTTCTTGAACAAATGTTTACTCTACAGGAGGGCGGGGGGGGCCGAATTCATTGAAAATGAAAATATCAGAATAAAAATAATATAGAAAAAATAAATCTTGCAGCAAATTATCATAATGATTGTCAACGATTAAAAGAAAAAAGAGTAATATGCAAAATAGAACCGCAATTTGTTAATAAAAACATTCAAGATGAAGTAAGAAAGTCGATTGAGGAGAAGCTCGAAAAAACTATTGAAAATCTTGTTAATCGGTGACTCAACGAAGGAATTTGGACAGGACAAAATTTATGCATTTTTTCAAATAAATTTAAACCTGAAAATAATGGATGTTTAAAATCGGGGAAAATAGGTGAAGATAATTCTCTCAAAACAGATATTGAAAAATTAATTGATAAAAATTCAGGAAGACAAGAAAAGATAAATATTGAAATTGGGGATTGATGATTGTCGGGAAGATGAAAAAATAATAGCCAAAACAATGAATGGGGTAGGAGGGAAGGGAAAAGTGATGGTAAAGGAGTTACTTGAAAACTTATTGAATTTGCAGGGAGCATAGGGCAACTATCAACGGAAGCTTTAAAACAAGCTGTTAAAGAACTTGCTGAAGAGTTTGAAAGGATGCTTATCAATCAAAAAGGAGATTTATGCGGTATATGAAATACAGGAATAACTTGTCCTGATGGAGGAGTAATACTTTATAAAAGATAGGGAGACAAACGGCTTAATTCTCGATGATGAATGTTTTAGATTTTCAAGTTTATTAATCATGAAAAAAATGATTAGGTTAATGAAATTGTCAATAATTATTAAGAAAATTTATTAAAGGTTAAAGAATTCAAAAATATAACAGCAGCTATCCAAACATATAAGCGACAATAACATTTATCACTTTTAAGAGTTTTTAAACAAAAAACAAAAGATTAATGCACTAAAAAGACTACTTCAAGTTTTGATGTTTTTGAAATAAATTATGAAAAAAGGATTAATAGCCAGTATTATTGGATGTCCATATGGTCTCTGAGTAGGAGTCAATTTAATTAAGAAACTGGAAGTTGGATTCACATCTTCAGTTAAAAGTGATAGGATCATGGATTGAGAGACTTTTAAATCAAATAGCGAGAAAAAAATTAATTTAGGAGGAGAAACGAATATAACCATTCTAAAGCATGGAGGAAACGATCATAAAAAAGAAATTAAAGTTGCAATTCCCTGTTTAAATGGAGACATGATTGGTTACAACGGGTGAGAACAAACTTCTAAAGTTGGATTGGGATGAACTGACTTTATTAAAAGAATTGAAAATGGATTGAAAGGTTATTTGAATTTAATGTTTAGTTGCAATTTCAAAAAAGTTGTTGAAGATTTTATTAAAGGCGGATGAGATGGTCAGAGAAGGTTCGGAACAAAAGAACAAAATATTGCTGCAATTGTCATTGCAGCTCGAAGTCCAATGAATAAAATGACTGGTTTAAAAAATACTCAACAAGAAGAATTATCACGCGAAAAAAATTCTCATAAAAATAGAGGATATTTGAAATTATTTGATGGTCGTTATAGTCGAGGAGATGAAAAGACAGAAATCCTGATTAATGGGGTTGTATTAAAAACTTGAATTCATAATAGGAATGAATTTCAAGAAACATATCAAAAAGAGGTACAAGCAAATGTTAGACGGGCGTTAGCTGAAACTATAACTGGGATTGTAATTAATGGAAATTGGTGTACTCAAAAAGACTGATCTCACGGTAATTGCCTGAAATGAGAAAAATATAAAACAAAATTGAATGAATATGGTTTTATTCAAAGCCAAAATATAAAAGAAATCAAAGAATTTCAATTAGATGGCAAGACAGGAGTTCAGTGACATACTGGTCAAGAAGGTAAAGGTCGCCCTGTTTGAATTTGACAAGGTATGAAAGATTATGAAAAAGGGGGGGATAATTTTTGAAAAAAAGTTATAGAATACTTAGGAAATCTTAGCGATAGTTCGTGATTCAAAAAAATACAAAATGAAGTTGCAGATGAAATTTCTTATCGAGTTTTTTGTGACTTAATTGGAGGAAATAGAACAAAAGAAATCGAATTGGTTAGACTGGCAATTTCTAATGAAGAATTAAGAAAGAAAATGTGTTCTATCGGAAAAAATGGAATAATTTGTCCTAAAGGCGGATTAATTTGAAAAGATAAAAATTAAAACATTTAAAAGTATTTATTTTTGATAAAAGTTATCAAATTACTTTAATTCCCTATAAATTAAGGTTTTACAAATAAAATAAAGAAGGAAAAATTAAAAGGATTTAAAGAAAATTCTTTGTCTTGATTATTAGATTTAGGTTTGTTCTCGATTAACAAAAGAATCAAGTATATTTCTGGATAGTTGTTCTGCAATTTTTTATTATTTCCCATAGAATATTGATAACAATATAAAGGAATAAAGTAAAAAGATTTTTTGAATAAGGTCCTTTCGTCGAAGAAAATAAAAAAAGTGAAATAGTTGCTGTAAATAAGAAAAAAGGAGCAAATTTTAACAACATTTTGGATTTGGAATTAAAAAATTAGGTTATAAGAAAGGGCTGATTAACTGGGGTAATTGGATGTCCAGTTGGGGCTTGTGCGGGAATTAATTATGTAGATGGTCTAAGAGTTGGATCTAAGACTCAAGTTGAAAACAACAGAATTGTTAGATATGAAAATACTGTAATTCATGGAGAAAGAAAAATAAATTTGGGAAAAGAAATGGATGTTGTCATCTCAAGTCGTGACAAAGGAAAATTTAGCAAAAAAGTTAAGGTTGAAGTTCCCTGCTTAGATGGCGATATGATTGGAAATAGTGATTGAACCAAACTCGGGGGGGGCCAAGGAGATCTAATGAAGATACAAGAGTTTTTTAAAAAAGTAGAAGATGGTTTAAAAGGTTATTTAAATTTATTGTTTGGCTGTGATATAAATTACGCAATTAGTAAAGCATCTTCAGAAAGATGAGCACGCTGGGATAAGATCGGGATAGAACATAGAGAGATAGCTTCAATTGTAGGAACAATTAGAAATAAACCTAAAGGGCTGGCAATGATAAACGGTATAAATTCAAGTGCAGGATCATCAGAAACAAAAAGCTACTTAAATTTGTTCAATGGAGTGTATGGCCGAAACGCTAATGAAAAAGTTCCAATTGAAAATCTTGCTTTAGAAATGTGAATATATGACCGCAAAGAATTTGAAAATTCATATAAAGATATAATACAAACATCCGTTCGAAGGGCTCTAGTGGAGTCAATTATATGAATAATTTTGAATGGAGAATGATGCACACAAAAAGATTTCAGAAAACAGAAATGTTTAAATTATAAAGAATATAAAGATGAAACTATCAAGGGTTTAGTTAATAAAGATAGAGCAATGAGCCTAGGAAAGAAATTTCAATTTGATGGATTAATTGGAGTCGAATGACACCCTGGAAATGGAAAAGGAGGAAGACCAAAATGACTTTGAGAAAGCTTTACAAAAATTAAAGGCGACAAAGATAAAGAATGAGAAAACATTAAAAACCTAATTAAAAAATTAGGGGAAAGTTCTTGACATAAAAAAATTCAAGATGAAGTGGCAAAAGAAATTGCTTACCAAGTTTTTTGCAATTTAATTGGCTTCGAAAGAAGAATGATTATGGAAGAGATAAGGTCATCTTACTTTGATAAAAAAATAAGAGAAAAAATATGTACTTTTGGAAAAAACGGAATAATTTGCCCTAAAGGTGGATTAATTTGAAAAGATAAAAATTAAAAAAATTTAAAGTATATTTTTGAGTAGTTTTTTTATAATTTTCCTTTTATAATCTCTTATGGGAGTATAGCGAGAATATAAAAAGAATATAAAAAAATTAGCATCGGTAATTAAATTTTCTTAATTAAGAAAACAAATTTAGTTTAATAAATTCTTAATTTAAAAAATGAGGTTAAATAGATAGTAATAAATACTTTTTAAGGAAAAACAGTAAAAAAATTTAATAATTAATAACAATTATTAGTAAATTTAATTGGAATTTACAACTCAAGTAGGTAAATGTACAACTGGACCAATTAAACCATTTCCAGCATCACGTGAGTTTGTTGTATAAAGAATTGTTGTTGGTTTAAGTTCTTTTAAAGAAGTATTTTTTGAATAAGATCCTTTTGCCCAAGAGAGTAAAAGAGGTGAAATTGTCGCTGTAGATAGAAAAAGAGGAACAAATTTTAACAATATATTGATGTTAGAATTACAAAGTTAGATTATAAGAAAGGGCTGGTTAACTGGGGTGATTGGATGCCCAGTTGGGGCTTGCACAGGAGTCAGTTATGTAGATAGTTTAAAAGTTGGGTCTGAGACTCAGGTTGACAACAACAGAGTTGTTAGATATGAAAATATTGTGATTAATGGAGAAAGAAAAATTAGTTTAGGAAATGAAATGAAAGTTGCCATTTCAAATCATGATTCAGGAAAATTTGGAAAAAAAGTTAAGGTTGAAGTTCCATGCTTAGATGGTGATATGATTGGAAACAATGATTGAACTAGACCTGGAGAGGGGCAAAATGGAGATGTGATGAGAATACAAGAGTTTTTTAGAAAAGTAGAAGATGGTTTAAAAGGTTATTTAAACTTATTTTTTAGTTGTCACTTAAGAGATGCTATTTATTCAGCTACTTCAAATAAATGATCAAGTTGAGATAAAATTGGCAGAGAAAACAGAGAGATAGCTGCAGTCATATCTGCAATTCGCGGGAGAAAGGAAGGAATTGGAAAGTGATTGCAAAAGAGAGGGGTTAAAACAAATGAACATAACAATTTAGAAATTTCTCATGAAGAGAGAAATTACTTACAACTGTTTAGTGGTAGAACTTACGGGAGATTCGCTAAAGTTAGAGTTCCAGTAGAAAATCTTGCTTTAGAAGTTTGAGTATATAAACGAAATGAATTTCAAGGCACCTATAAAGATCAAATTCAGAAGCGCGTTCGACAAGCTTTAGCTAAATCAGTTGTCACATTAATGCTAAATGGAAAATGATGTGTTCAAAAAGATTCCCATAATAAAGATTGCAAAAAGCAAGAGAAATACAAAAAGGAAAATGTTTTGCCGCTATTGAAAGGTTGAGCGGGGAAACTTAATGAAAGCGAGGAATTTGAATTGGATGGAAAATTTGGGATTCAATGACACCCTAAAGACGAAGATGGGGGAAAACCAAGATGAATTTGAGATAAACTACAGGAAAAATTAAAAAATGTAGGGGAATGGTGAAGAGAATTTAAAGTAGTTTTAGAAAATTTAGGGCAAAGTTCTTGACATAAAAATATTCAAGATAAAGTTGCAAGAGCAATTACATATCTGACTTTTTGTGATTTAATTGGGCCAGAACGAAAAATGATTATGGAAACCCTAAGATTAGCTAAATCAAATCAAACAAAACAAAAAGAAATGTGTTCTGTTGGCATTAATGGATTAATTTGTCCAGAAGGTGGAGCAATTTGAAAAAAATAAAAAATTTAAATGAGTTAGATTTTTAAAAATACTAAATTTATAAGTATTTTTGCTAAAAATGTCCTAATTTCCTTTTTGCATTTAGATTAATTAATTTTCATTGGGGAAGATTAGGGGAAATTTTCCCCTAATCCTTTATGAAAAAATCTAAAAGTTGAAAATCATAAATTTCTCTTTTATAGTTTTTTGAATTCAAAACCTTTTGCAGGTAATAAAAAATTAATACTTATTAAAAATTAATGAATGTAAATTAATAGATTTATTTCATCTTTTAAAAGGATAATCAGAAAGAAGTCAAAATACTAAAAAAGATAATGCAACAACTGCCCCTACAATAATAAAAGAAAAGAATGATAATTGAAAATTATAGGCCGAAAATTGCACATCCAAATGACTATTATTTTCCGTTGATTTCAAAACTTCTGTTAATCTGGTTCAATTTCAATTAGTAACAGCTCCATAAGGCAATAATTGTGTCTTATCAAATGAAAAGAAAATATTACTGATTATATTTAATAATCAATAAATTCCAAATTTTTTAGATACTTCATATTTATTAACTCTAAGGGAAGAATCTTCTCTTCTAAATCTATAAATTAATAAATTTATAAAAGCAATAGGAGTTACAGTATGATTTCACAAATTTCAAAAAATATTAACAGATGTAGGTATTTTTACTGAGTAATAATACAATAAATCAGTACTTAAATAAATTGGTAAAAATAAGAAATAAAAAATAAATCCTGAAGTTACTAATAATGAAGATACAACAATAAAAATTGAATCTGTTTTAAAAATTGATAATTTTGGTTTTATTATATAAGCTAAAGCTACTCCAAGAGCAAAAAAATTAGATTGTCAAGTTATCTGGCGAATAATAACTAAAAAATGTTTTCAAGAGGGTTCATAGTATAAGGAAACTATAGAACCTAATAAAAAAACTATACCAGTAAATAAAACTATTCAGTAGGGATTAACTTTATTGAAAAGGGCCTTAAAGCCCCTTTTAATCCCTATCTGCTGATAAAGGATGATTTTAGAATTTCAAAAGTATTGTTAAAAAGGTTTTTCATGTTTTTAATAAATTTAAGCAAAAAAAGCTAGTATAACAAAAACGGATAAAACTAATGAAAAAAGAACAGCAATTCATACTAATCTAAGATTCTTTAATCCTTGCTTATCAACAATAACTCTGTTTGAAAAAGCATTTAAATTATGATTGGAAAAAAGAGTAAAAACTTTTTCTAAATTCAATTAATTTTTATTATCTACTAGAAAATTTTTTTATTTCTATAGTATCCGCATTCACAAACTCTATGAAATTTTACATATTTTGCACATTTAGAACACTGTAATAAAGGAAGAAAATCTTTAATACCAGAATGAGAATTTCTCATTCTTTTTTTAGTTTTAGAAACTCTTCTCGGAGAGACAGCCATAAAAAACCTAAATTAAGACAATAACCTTAATTTTTTAGACAAAAAAGCTCCAATCCCAGCTACTAATCCACCACCAGAAAGAACTCCTCCAACAACTGCAGGAATAACTATTGAATTATCTAAAAGGGATTTAGATTGATCAATTTCAGATCCAGTCGAAATATAAAAAGGTAATTCTGAATCATTGGGAAATATCATATATGAATCTCTTTTATTGATTTTAAATTTGGTTTTGCCCAAAAGATTAACTTTTTCTCCATCTTCACTCATTTGTTCGAAAATATCCTTAGAAGGATTTTTTTGATATTCCACTATAGCTTCTATATAATCATTTTTTTCTCCTATTTTAGTAAATTTAAAGTCTGTTATATCTATATCAAACTTTTTATTTTCTGGTTTATGTACATTAAATAATTCTTGAAAATTACCATTTTTAATTATTTCTTGTAAATTAGAAATTTGAGTTTTAGGAATTAAATATTTATCTAGACTATTTTTAACCTTTATTTGAATATTTTTATAATACTCTTTTCACTCTCGATTAATTTCATTTATATCTTTAGGAACTATTACATATTTTTCAGTTCCGTCTAAAATATTTTTTTCAATTAATTTCAAATCCATATTATTTCAGAAAAATTCTCCTATTTTTTGATTTGTTTGGGAAGAAATAATTTCTTTAACACTAGAAAATTTATCTCTTCTAATATATTCGGATTTCAAAAAACTAGGTAAATATTGTAAATTAGAAAGCTCTAATTTTTTATTTTCTTCAACCAAAAAATCATAATATTCTATTGATGCTGCAGGACTCAAATCATTTCCAGTAATTTTTATTTTCAAATAATCTAATCATTCTTTTGACATTTTTATAAATTTACTTTTATTTCCCTCTTTATCTGTAGATACTAAATAAAATAACTTTTCTAATTTTTCTTTATTTTTTAATTCCGAATAATAGTAATTTTTTAATTCATCTTGATCCATTACTATTGAATGAAATAAATTAAATCTTTGTTTAATAATAGAAAGATTTAATTTATACTTAAATGATTTTTCATTTTCATTGAAAACTAATTTAATTTTTGAATTATCAGAATTTACTAATAATTCAAAATTAGAAAAAGAATAATCAAGAATTTTATTTTGAGAACTCATTATGTCAAAAGTCTTTCCTTCCAAAATATCTTTAATATGAAATTTAATTTCTCTATCCTCTCCATTTAACTTAAATTTCATTTTGTAATTTAATTGAGGACTAATCTTTCAAAAATCGCTTAATGAGCTATTAATTTTGTCATAGTTTAAATAAATTGATAGTTTTAAAGTATGATCTTTCGTTTTGTTAAATATTTCTGGGATTTTTATTTCAGGAATAAAAATATCATCAAAATCAACATATCAAATTTTGTTGTCGGATTCTTGAGATTCATTAACTTGATATTGTGCCGGTCTATCTAACATTCATTCTCCCAATGAATAGAAAAAATATTGTTTATTTCAACTATTTTCCTTATTTCTATATCCAACATATCCGGAAGAATAAATATTTTTATCTCTATTATTTCGAAAATAAGACTGAAGATTTGCTAATCCTATTTGATCGCATTTAGAGTCAAATCCTTCAGAAATATAAGATTTTTGTTTTTTTAAATCTTTATCTTGCTTTGATGACAAACTTTCACAAGTTTGTTTTTCTTCTGGAAAATTATGATAAATGTCATTTCATCTTTTGTGATGTAATTTCAAATTTCCATACTCAACGTTTGAGATTACATTATTTTTTTGATTTAATTCGCCATTCTTTCAATATCCTGAATAAAGATGTATTTTTGAATCCATAGGAAAGGCATGATTTAATTGAACTATCTTATTATGAGTCTCAAAAGACTTTTCAATTTTTTGAGGAAGACTCAAAGAAAGAATATTTCTTAAATGATGGCCAGAACCCTTTCCATCAATTCAATTAATATTAAAGGAATCATTTCTATAAGGATATTGTTTCATATTGGTTTTGTAATATTTAAAGTCCCTTAAATGCTTCAGATCATTTAATCAAACTTTTTTATAAGAGCCTTTATATTCTTCGGAATGAATTAGTTTTTTGTCAAAAACTAATATATTATTTTCAAAAGTATATTTATCCAAATATTTTCACTCAGATAATCTTCTATAGTACTTATCAAAAATTATTACATTAACTGGTAGAAGTAAATTTGAGTCTGGAAAATTTAAAGGTTCTAAATTTTTTTTAAAATCTTCTTTTGATAAAATCTTTTTATTTTCTTGGGCATTTTTATGAGTTATTCTATTTAAATCAATTTGACTAGTGTCAATAATTAAATTATTAGCCAACAAGGTTGTTGGCAATCCATATAGTAATTTAGAACTCATATTCTATTAAGTTTTTTCATTAAGCTAATATCTGAAAAAATAAAAAAGGAATAAATTTTTAATTTTTAGATAATAAAGACTTATAGCAATATATAGCTATAAAGTATGCTTTAATATTTAAATTGGTCTAGTTTTTTATTTGAAAATGTCACAAATTCCATGAAGTTCTTTACAAAATACAGAAACATTAGTTCCTTTCACTTTATCTTCTATTGTTATTATCATTTTCTTTTTTTGAGTTCTGTTTTGATTATTCTATCAAGCTAAAAATAACATAGACAGTTTATATGAAATTGTTACAGAACAAATAACTGTTCCCTCTTCTGCGGGTGAAGGCACAAAACGCATTACTGTAACTTATAAAAGAATTAGAAAAAAAGAGGAAGTTTTAAAAGATAAAAAATGAAATTGAAAGGAGAAAAAATTATTTAAATAGAAATTTTATTTTCCCCCCCCTTTCAAAAGGGGGGAAAATTTTAGTCTATTATCTTTTCAAGTAGTTTATGGGGTTTAAAATTTCTTTTTCATCTAAAAAGAGAAATTTTTTAATAATTTCAAATATTTCTTTTTCTAAAAGATTTATTTGATTTTTTTCTTCAATATAAAAATTTTCCATTACAAAATGTTTGATAATTAAATTCTTTGAATTATTCGGTCTTATCCCTATTTTTAATTTCAAAATACTATCCAAAGGAAAAAAACTTTCTAAATTTTTAACTCCCAAGTGGGATATTTTCTTTTCTTTTCTTTTTGTTAAAGAATATTTTCCTAAGGGAATATCTAATTCATCATAAATTAATAAAACATTTTGAATATTTAATTTAAGAAAATGAAATAATTTTATAAATGATTTTCCCGAATTATTCATAAATTCATAAGGCTTGCAAAGAATATAACTTATCTCTTTATCTTTAAATGTTCTATTTTTTGAAATTTGAGAACCTAAAAAGCTTTCATAATTAGAACAATTATTTAGAAAGTGGAATTTATCTAAAAGATAAAAACCAACATTGTGCCTTGTATTTTCATATTCTTTGCCTGGATTTCCTAAAGCTACTATTACTTTCATAAATAAATATTTTTAAATTAAATTTTTTGAAATTATTTTCTGAAAAATAAATTAACTTAAATAATTTTTCTAAAGAGGCCTTTCACGGCCTCTTTTACTTTTTTACTTGGAAAAACTTTTAAAAATGTTTCCTTTTAAGCTAGACAAGTCCTTACACATGAATTAAATTTTCTTTCATAATACCCTTAATTCTCCTAAAAATTTTAACTAAAAAGAAAAATATTCTTTTGTAAGCTCTAACACAACTTCTTTTAAAAACAAATATCCTAATTTATTAAAGAATTTCTAATTTTTCACTAAAAATTCTATTTAACAAATACTTTTTAGTTCTATCTAATATTTCTATTTTTGAATGTAAATTTTCAATTTTTAGTTGAATATTTTCACAAAAATCATTAAATTTTTCTAAAGTTTTGTCATCTGGTATTAGTATTTCAAGTTTTTTTAAAACTTCTCTACTTAAATGCTTTATAGTTGTTCCTTGGACCACTTTATTTAATTGAATTAATTCTTTTTTAATTTTCAAAAAAATTAAATAATCGAAATTTTTACTATTTGACGAAATAATAAACACATCCGTTGAAGCTTCAAATTTTCCTCTACAAATTTTTGCAGAAAAATTTCCTCCTCCGGCAACTAATATTGCTGACATGTCATAAGAAAAAGTTGAAGATTTTTGAGTTTCAATAGAACAAGTAAAAAAAGGATATACATTTTCACCATATATATATATATATATTGATTTTGTAGCGCGTGACTTGCCGGTTTTGTTCCTTTTATAATTGTGGCCATTTCTTCCAGTTTTAATCTTTTTCAATTATTTTGGAAATTATTTAGCAATAATTTTTTATAAAAATAAGTTCTTAAAGCTTCTAATAACTCAATTTGTCGTTCATTATTTTCAGTTAATTCATCATAAGCGGAAAGGATATTTCCAATTTTTTGTTGAATGACAAAGGGAGGTAAAGGAAATTTAACGATTCGTAATTTTTGAAAAGATAAAACTGGCTGAGCGGTAGATGATTTAGAAAGTGACACTATTTTTTCTTTTATTATTGGAAAGTCAAAACAATATTTAATGAATTTAGGATTTGAAATCTCTTTAAATGAATTAAATCCGTAAACCTTATCTGAAAGACAAGAGCTGGCTTTTAATAAAGCTGAATCTCCTGATGTGCCACATCTAACTATGCAAACGGTATTCTTAGGGAATAATTTCGCTTTATTACTAAATCTTTTAAAATTGCAATATCTTCCATTTTTTAAAAGCCATAATTTACTTCTAGAAATATCGGATCCATCAATAAAAGGGATATTTTTCCCCTTAAACAAAGCTTCAAAATTTATCATTTTTACAGAAAGTGACATTCCATTTTCTAATAGGCCTAATTTATCTAAAGTCACTCATTTTCATTTATTCATTTAGACTAATTTATAAACAATTCACAACTAAAATAATTATTTCAAGAACTTATTAATTTTTCTTAAAAGCTCCCTAAAAGGAGCCTTTATTAAATTATTAAAAATTAATTTTCGTTATTTATTTCTTCTTCATTTGAATCATTTTCATTATTAAGTTTTCTGTTTAACCTCTTTTCTTCTTCTACTTCTCTAAGAATATCTCTTCAATCTCTATTTCTCTTAAACAACTTTTTACTTAAATTTAAAGTGTTCCTAATAAAATACGAGGAAAACTAAGCTATTTAAATTATTTTCCTTTCAGAATTAATTTTATCGCACTTTTCTTTTTCTTTGTATTGTGTATTAATGCAAATACTATTCTTCACTATTCCCTCATAATTTTTAAATTCAAATAATTTAGACTTAAAAACTTCTCACTCCTCATGAAATTTTTGAAGATCTCTTCTACTTTCATTTAATTTTTTTATAAATTCATTAATTTCAAAATTCAAAAACTTTAAGTTAATGTTATGAAAATTAGAAAGCAAATTCAGAAATACAATACTTTTTTCTAAATCTAAAATAATTTGTTCAATTTTTATCTCCGTTAAATAAAGATTCATAAGTGATTTATTGACTTTATATAAAGACTTATCCAATTGTTGATCTTTATCAGAAAGTGTTGTTTCAATTTCTTTTAACTTTTCTTTAGCTTCATCTCCTGCACTTTTTGCCCCCCCCGAAATATCAGTTGATTGATTATTTTTGAGATTTTTTTGAGTAGCATCACTAATAATCTTTTTAAATTCTTTAATTGTTTTTTGCATATTACTCATATAATCTTTCAAACTAGATGACAATTGATTTATCTGTTTTAATTCATGTAATTTAGTTTGATTTTCTAGTTTATCTTTTTCTTGTTTAGATAATATTTCCATTAAATTATTCAAAATTTCTACAACTTTCACGCTTTCTTTATATAGACGATCTATTTCTCCTTCTATTTTGAAAATTAAATCTAAAGTATTTTTGATTTCAATTGATTTTTGCTCTTTTAATGTATTAGCTGCATTAATTCCATTAGATAAATTATGAAATAAAGATTCCAATTTCTCTAATATTTCTTTTTGTTTGTTTATAAATTCTTTTATATTTTGTTGTTCATAAAATGACTTATTTTTGGAAAAGATTTTTTGTAAATTTGGAAATAAATTGCTTAATTCATAGGGAATTAAATAAGACGACAGTCCAAGAGCTCCTAAAGATGTAGTAGTTAAAGATATTAACTTAGAGGGGAAAAACAATTTAACTAAAAATTTTTACTTTAAATTTTCTGCTTTATTTAGTTAAATTCCGCTTTTAATTAAACATTTTTATAAAAAAATTTAATTATTTTATTTGCAACTATACAACAGTTTTTTCACATTTATCTTTTTCGAAATATTTTATATTGTCATTACAAAAACTATTTTGAACTATACCTCAATAATTTTGAAAAATAAATAATTTATTCTTAAGTTCTTCTCATTCTTTATGTAATTTTTGAAGTGTTTCTCTTGATTCATTTAATTTTTTTATTAAATTATTAATTTCTAAATTTAATGGCTTAAGGTACATATTTAAAACATTAGAAGATAAATTAATAGAAAAAATACTTTTTTCTAAGTTAGCTATATTTTTTTCTAGTTTCAATTCTTTAGAATAAAAATTCATCTCCAAAAGAACTAATTTCCCAGAAATCTTTTCTAAACGCTCACTAACTGAATTCAAATTATTTTTAACTTCTTCTAATTTTGCTTTCGCTTTCTTTCCTGCTTCTCCCCCCCCGCAGCAGAATCAGATTTAGCATTCTTATTATTACTACTTTTTGTAGCTTCTTCTATAATTTTTGCAAATTTATCAAAATTATTCTTTCCATTTTCAATAGATTGATTTAATTTTTTTAATAATTCTTTATAATACTTAATTTCTTCTAAATTAGATTGTTTATTTAATTTTGAAATTTGTTGTTCAGATAAATTTTTTGATAAATCAAAAATTAATTGCACCACTTTTGAGCTTTTTTCATATAAAGAATTTATGTCTTCTTCCGTTTTCAAAATCAACTCTAAAATTTTTTTCATATTTTCTAATTTTTCTTCTTTTCGATTATTTGTTGCACTAATTCCTAAAGCTAAATTATTTAGTAAAGGTTCTATCTTTTCCTCTTTTTCTTTTTGCTCATCTACAAATACTGCCGTATTCTGACTATAATAAGGTGATTTAGAGTCTTTAAAAAATTTTTCTAAATTTAAATTATTTTTTAAATTATTAGGAATTAAATAAGAAGATATACCTAAAGTTCCTAGCGAAGCAGTAGATAAAGCTATTGCTTTAGCAGGAAAAAACAATTTATTTAATTAAAGGCTATTTTAAATTTTTTATTTTATTCAATTTAATCTAACCTAATTTAAAAAAATCTTTTCAATATTAAGAAAGGTTTTTAAAAACCTTTCTTTGTTTTAAAAAAATTTAACTATTTTTAATTTGTTCACATTTTCCTTGATCATTTTGATATTGCGCATTTACACAAAGATTATTTTGAACTATTCCAAAATAATTCCTAAAAATAAATAATTTATCCTTAAATTCCTCTCATTCCTTTTGCAAATCCCTCAGTCTTTGATTAAATTCATTTAAACGTTTTATAAAAGTATTGATTTCTTTTCTCAATGCTTCAAGTCGTGAACTAAAAACACTAGATGAAACCTTAATGAAAGAAACATTTGTTTCTAAATGTTTTATATATTCCTGTAATTTAGATTTTTGATAACTTAATTCTTTTTTTAGAAGAGATAATTGAAAAATTTCTATTTCTAATTCTTGTATAAAAGAGGAAAAGTTGTTTTGTACATTTTTTAATGTTTCTTGAGCTTTAACTCTTTGCCCCCCCCCATCAACATTTTGTTTTGTTAATTTTTCTTTTTCTGTTCCCTTTTTAATGATTTCAAGAAATTGATTAAAGTTATTCTTCCCTTCTTCAGCAAATTTTTTCAAACTTTCTGATAATTCTTCAAAATATTTAATTTGCGCTAAATCTGATTGATTTTTAAATTTAATTGCTTCCTGTTCTGATAATTGATTTGATAATTGAGATAAAAGATCTACAATTTTTTGGCTTTCTTCATATAATTTGAGATTCTTACTTTCTATTTCTGAAACTAAATATAAAGTTTCTTGAATTTTTTTTAATTTTTCTTCTCTTCTCTCTTCGGAAGCATTAATTCCATTAGATAAATCTTTAAACAAATTAGTTAAACTTTCTAAAATTTCTTTCTGTTCATTTGTAAATTTATCTACATTTTGCTTTTCATAAGATGATTTAGAAGTTAAAAATATATTTCCCAAATCGGGAACTAAATCCTTTAAAGTATAAGGAATTAGATAAGAAGATAAACCAATAGTTCCCAAGGAAGTAGTGAATAAAGCTATTGCTTTGGAAGGTAAAAACAATTTAATTGAAAATTATTTTTAAATTTCCGTTATATTCAGTTAAATTCAACCTAATTTAAAAAATTCCTTTAACTTATTTAATAAAAAAATCTTTACTATGATTTCACTTGTTTTTGAGAACATTTGCCCCGATCATCTTTATATTGTGTATTTATGCAAAGACTATTTTGAACTATACCTTCATAATTTCTAAATTCAAATAATTTGGTTTTAAACTCTTCTCATTCTTTATGTAGTTTTATTAATTTATCTTTTGTGCTATTTAATTCTTTTATTAATTCATTAATTTTTAGATTTAAAGCTTTTAGATTGATGTTATGAAGATTAGATGACCAATTTATAAATGAAATATTATTATCCAATTGCAAAATAACTTTTTCTATTTCTGATTCTTTTAAATAAAGCTTTTCTAGTATTTTAAAACCTTGAGATAAAGCTTTAATTAATGCTTTATTTCTATTCAAAAAATTTTCTTTAACTTTTTTTAACTCTTCTTGAGCCTTTTCACCAGCTTTGCCCCCCCCGATGAATTTTTTTGACTACTACTACTACTACTACTATTTTTAGGTACTATTGTTAAAACTTCAATAAAGTTATTAAGAGATTCTTTAATACTAAGCAAACCATCACTAAAGTTAGAAAATAATTTTCGTCAATACTCTATTGTTTTTAAATTTGATTCTTTTTCCAATCTTTCTTTTTGTTACGAAGTTAATTGTTCTCTCAATTTGTCTAAAGATTCCACAATTTTTAGACTTTCTTCATAAAAAGAATTAATTTTGCCTTCTAATTTCAAAATTAAATCTAAAGCTTCTTTAATATTTTTAGCTCTTTCTTCTTTTCTTTCTTTCGTAGCTATCACTCCTTCAGATAAATCTTTAAATAAAGTATTTAAAACTTTTAAAATTGCTTGTTGTTCTATCGCAAATTCATTTATATTTTGCTTATCATAAGATGATTTAGAAATGGAAAAAATATTTCTTAAGCTTGGAATTCAATTTTTTAAGCTATAAGGAATTAAATAAGAAGATAAACCAATAGTTCCTAATGAAGCAGTAGTAAAAGCTACTAGCTTAGAGGGGAGAAACAACTTTTAGTTAAAAGTTGTCTTTAAATTACTCTTTTTTAGCTGTTTAAACTCTAAAAAAGCTTTAAAAAAATAGAGATATAAATAAAATTTTTATGCTCCAGTTACTGCTATGATAATCGCTATAATAAGCGCATATATTGCTACAGACTCGCAGATAGCAGCACCAATTATAAATTGTTTAAAAATAAGAGCTTCAACTTCAGGATTTCTAGCTAAAGCTTCTACAGCCTTCCCTCCCATATAACCTTGAGCAATAGCCGCTCCCATACCAGCAATCATTGCAATCCCAGCTCCAATTAAACCTCATTTATTATTGTCTTGAAAAAACAAAGATTTTAAAAAGGATTCTAAAAATCCATCCCAAAAAGAAGACATTAAATACTAATCTCTTTTAATAAATGATTAAAAAAATAAACTCCTATTATTCTACCGAAAAGCTTTTTAAAAAAGCTTAAAAATTTATCTTATTTATTAAACCGCTACCATTAAAGAAGTAGAAAAAAACTTATTTAAGCTAAAAAATCTATTAACTTTTCTCAAAAGAGAAAAAAATATTGGTCTTACATAAATATAGAATGTTCTTTTAATAAATAAAGAAAGAGAATCTCCCTTTCTGAAATTATTTTCTAAAGAATTGTAATTACAACACTTATCAGATAAATCAAATTTTTCAAACAAATCTTCTCCCTTCAACAAACAAACAAGATAGATAATAAAAAATACTCCAGCAATAGAAGAAAACAAAACTGTTCTTAAACTCAATGAACAAGCTCTATTCAAATTACTAAACAAAAAGTAATTTTTCAAGAGAAATTTAATTACTTAGTTAAAGACAAACAATTTTTATTAATTTTACTAATCAAAAATAAATATCTTTAATTTTCTTTTCGTTCTATTTGTCCTGTGATTAATCCAGATTTTAAGGAAACAACCATATCTACACTACCTTTAACAGCAGCATCTGTCAAGATTTTTCTAGTATCTTGGAAAGATGCTGCAGCCAAAAAAGAACCTGACATCATAGGAATTTCTTCAAGATCTAATATTTCATATTCTGCATGTGAAACAGCTTTTTTACCCAACATCTTGCTTTTAATTTCTCTCTTAAAGCTTTCTCTTTCAATCATCTCCCCAACTTCTACTCTTGATTTATCAGATTCTGTAATTCTCCACTTATTGGTCATTTGTCGCACTACAGATTCCACATATTTATCTGATAAATCAAGACCATGCAATCAATAAATTTTTAATACCTCTTCAGTAATATAATTTCTAATTTTTTCTACTCCTAAACTTAATTTCAACTTCTTTAAGTTTAAAGCTCCTTGAGCAATTACTTGACCCACTTTAACCTCATCTCCCACATCAACACTTATTTTTGTAGAAAGACTAACCTCATATTTCTTTTTCTCTTTAATTCCTTTAATAGTAATTGTTCTCATTTTACCTTCTCTTTCAACACTTTCTACCTTTCCTGAAATTTCAGTTAATACAGCTTCTTCTCATTCTTTTGGATCAATTCCATCGAACAATTGTCTCAAACGTTCAAAACCTTGAGTAATATTACCTTCCCCAGCAACCCCTCCAGAGTGGAAAGTTCTCATGGTCAATTGAGTTGCAGGCTCACCAACTGATTGAGCTGCAATAATTCCTACAGCAGTACCTAATTTAACTGGTTTTCTAGTCTTTAAGTCATAACCAAAACATTTTTGACAAATACCATTCTCTTGCTCGCAGCTAAATACACCTCTAACTTCTACCTCCTCAATGCCAAGAGCTTCAATTTCTTTGGCAGCTTTTGCAGTTATATATTCTCCATCCCTACATATAACTGAACCATCCCTTGGAGATACTATATCTCCAAAAGCACATCTATATTTAATTCGCTCTTCTAATGTTTTTATTATGTTATCGCTGTTTTCATCTTTAATAGCTCTAATTAATACTCCTTTCTTAGGATTGCAATCTATAGATCTAACAATTACTTCTTGAGAAGCATCTACTAATTTTCTAGTCATATAACCTGATTTAGCTGTTTTAACAGCTGTGTCTGCCATACTCTTTCTAGAACCATAAGAAGAATTAAAGAATTCAATCATATTTAATCCCTCTATGAATGAATGTTTAATAGGTACCTCTATTACATCCTTAATTACTCCTGATTCATCACTTTGTCCATAGTTATAAGATCTGTTCATTAAGCCTCTCATACCTGAAAGTTGAACGAAGTTTGAAAGGCTACCTCTAGCTCCAGATTTTTCCATAATTGCCATCGGATTATCTCTATATTCTTCTCCTCTAAATCAGGATTTAATTTCTTCTGAAACTTTATCCTTAACTTCGCTTCACAAATTAATTACTTTTTGATATCTTTCATCTTCAGTAATCATTCCTAGTTCAAAATATTCTTTTTGAGCTTTTACTTTCTTCTCAGCCTCAACAATTAAATCTTCCTTAAATGAATCTTTAAATCTAGGAATATCAAAAGGAGAAATGGTAATACATGATTTTGTAGAATATTCAAAACCTAAGCTTTTAATATTATCTAACATATTTGAAGTTACTTCTAATGGATATTGTTCATAAACTTCTTCAATAATTGTTTGAATTACTTTCTTACTGAAAGGAGCTTTTTCTTTCAGATTTTCTAATACTTTAGAATAATCTGAACCAAACTCTACTATATCTTCTGGAGAAACTCCGCTTTCTGAAGAATCATTTACATATCTATAATCCTTAGGTAATGCTTGATTGAAAATTACCTTACCTGTAGTAGTAAACAATAAACCTTCTTTATCTCATTTCTTTTCTTTGAATAAAGTAGTTGAAAGAATAATAAAAGCATTTAAATCTATTTCGCCAATATCATAAAGATATTTAACTTCTTCTAGAGAAGAACATAATCTTCCCTCCCCTTTAGCTCCTTTTCTAGTATTAGTCAAATAATAAAGACCTAATACCATATCTTGAGAAGGCATCAAAATTGGTTGTCCATTCTTAGGTGCTAAGACATGGTGAGGAGCTAATAGAATATCTCTTGCTTCTTGAACTGATTCTTCTGATAGTGGAAGATGAACTGCCATTTGGTCTCCATCGAAGTCAGCATTGAAAGCTGTAGTTACTAGAGGGTGAAGGCAAATAGCTTTACCTTCTACAATAATAGGTTCAAAAGCTTGAATTCCTAAGCTGTGAAGAGTTGGAGCTCTATTTAATAGCACGGGTCTTTCTTTAATAACTTTTTGTACTACTGGTCATAAAATATCTTCTTGATCTTCAATGATTTTTTCTGCAACTTTAATATTTTGAGCTAATTGAATTCTTTCTCCAGTCTTTTCATCTACATAACTTCTAATTAATTCTCTAATAATGAAAGGTTTAAATAATTTCAAAACTATTAGAATAGGCAAACCTACTTGATGTAGTTTTAATTCAGGGCCTACAACAACTACAGATCTACCTGAATAGTCTACTCTTTTACCTAGTAAGTTTTGTCTAAATAGCCCCTGCTTACCTTTCAAATGATCAGTTAAGGATTTCAATGGATGTTTATCTTTTGCTAATAATGGTTTTTTTCTACTTGCATTATCAATTAAAGAATCTACAGCTTCTTGCAACATTCTCTTCTCATTATTGGCAATGATAGAAGTAACATTAAGACTTAATATTTTCTTAAGTCTTTCATTTCTGATAATAATTCTTCTATAGAAAATATTCAGATCTGAAGTGGTGAATCTTCCAGCATCTAATTGAACTATAGGTCTTAAATTAGGAGGTAGAACTAGAATATTCTTCAAAATCATTCATTCAGGTCTATTTCCTGATTCTTTAAATCATCTAATAACTTCTAATCTAGAAAGAAGTTTTTTAACTTTAGGATCATAATAACTAATAGATTCTTTATTTTTACTTTCTAATTGTTTTAGAATAGAATGTTCCAAAGATTCTATATCTATCATTTTTAGAAGTTCATAAATAGCTTCTGCTCCTGTACCTATCTTTATTCCTGTTCATTGATAGATATATTCAAAAACATCATGAAGGGAGAAAGGAAGATTTGAAGAAGAAAGAGCTTTATAATAAGTTCTTCCTTGTTGATAAGCAATAGAATTAACTCCATCTTGTTCTTCTTGAGCTCTTTCTTCATAAATTAATCTAAGAAGTTTTCTAATTTTGAATAAAGATCTTAGAGGGCTATTCTGATCTGAAACATTAACTATTTCCAATCGTTCAAAAATACCTGAATATCTCTTAGATCCAGTATTTTTTATATCAATAACTATATAGTTAACGAAATAAACTACTTCTTCTACACTCTTATACTTAATTCCCAAAATTAGAGATACTTTTGAAGGCAAAGGTAATTCCTTTATCATTCAAATGTGTGCAATAGGGCATGCTAAGGCAATATGTCCCATTCATTCTCTTCTAACTATTGATTCAGTAATACATACACCACATTTTTCACAATATTTACCCTTATATCTCACTCTCTTATATTTACCGCAGAAACATTCATAATCCTTTACAGGTCCAAAAATTGCTTCACAGAATAAACCTCCTTTTTCTGGCTTAAATGTTTTGTAATTAATTGTTTCCGCAGATTTAACCTCTCCTCTAGATAAAGAAAGAAGGTACTCAGGAGAGGTAATACTAATTTGGAAGCCATTAATAGTTAAGTCTTCTAAGTCACTTTCTTGAGAAAAATTAGCATCTCTTAATTTGTATCCCTCTCTTTCATCTTTTTGATTATTTCAGCTAAGTAATTGAATTTTTTCATTTAATTTCATTCTTCTAGCTAAATAATCATCAAATCCAAGAACCTCCTTGGAGGCCCCAAATCTAATATTTACTCTAAGACCAATAGCTTGCAACTTCTTAACCAACAATTTGAAAGATTCAGAAATTGTCGGCTTAGGAAGAGCTTGACCTTTAATAATGGAGTAATATATTAAATTTCTAGCTTGAATATCATCTGATTTAAGAGTTAATAATTCTCTCAAATTATTAACTGCCCCATAAGCTTGAAGAGCTCATACTTCCATTTCCCCAAATCTTTGACCACCATTTTGGCACTTACCACCCAGTGGTTGTTGAGTAATCTTAGAATAAGGACCTACAGAACGAGCATATATCTTATCATCAACCATATGATCCAATTTCAACATATAAATAATTCCTACTGAAATCGGATCCTTAAATTTCTCTCCTGTTCTGCCATCAAATAGAGTAAATCTTCCATTATGATGATTGAAATCAATTCCGGCGTGAGACATAATATTTATTAAATCAGCATTTTTGCAGCCAGCAAAAATAGGAGTTAATACTTTAATTTCTAGTTCATCATATTTAATTCCAGCCATAGAAAGAATAATAGAGAAATCCAATTGATTCAATTTAGAAATAGCCTCTTCCTTATTCTTTATTTTTTTATCAGTTAAATAAGAGCTAAGTACTTTAGATAATGATTGAAGCTCTATTTTTGACTTAGAGAATAGAGAATTACATGATTCCAAATCATTCGCAAAATGAGCTTCCAAAATTCTTCTAAATACTAACTTTCTAGCTGAAAAAGCAAGATAACTTTCTAGAATTTGACCAATATTCATTCTTGAAGGAACTCCCAATGGATTCAAAAGAATATCAACAGGAGTTCCATCTTCCAAGTAAGGCATATCTTCTACAGGAGCTACTTTAGAAACTATACCTTTATTTCCGTGACGTCCAACCATTTTGTCCCCAATTTGAATATTTCGTTTTGAAGTAACAAATATCTTAATAGTTTCCAAAATATCATCTCCTAATCTATCTCCCTTAGCTGCAGAATATCTAATTATCTTAGTTACAATACCTTCAGAGCCTGAAGGTAGTCTTAAAGATGAATCTTTAACGCTCTTAGCTTTTTCAGAGAAAATTGCTTGTAGCAATTTTTCTTCTGGAGTAATATCTCCCATAGCTTTAGGAGAGGTCTTACCAACCAAAATATCTCCTTCCTTTACTGCAGCACCTACCAAAATAACTCCATCTTCATCAAGATATCTTTTCTCTTCTGAGGTGCATCCTGGAATAAATCTAGTAATTTCTTCATCTCCTATTTTTGTTCTCATGCAATTCACTGTATATTCTTGAATGTGCAGAGAGGTATAAACATTTTCCTGTACTAATCTAGAAGAAAGGATAATAGCATCCTCATAGTTGTAACCATACCAAGAAGTAAAGGCTACTAAAATATTTTGACCTAATGCAAGCTCTCCATTTTGGATAGCATGGCCATCTACTAAGATTTCTCCTTTTTTAACTTCTTTATTATCTCTAGGAATTATTACTTGATTTTTGCAAGTATTTTGATTAGTTTTTATAAATTTTTGAAGATAATAGGTTTTTTCCCCTAATTCCTTATCCTTATATTTAACTCTCAATTGAGAGCTATCTAGATAAGAGATTACTCCATCCCCCTCAGCTTGAAGTACTACTCCAGAATCTCTAGCTATTCTTTCTTCAGCTCCTGTAGCTACAATAGGAGATTTAGGGCTAATTAATGGAACAGCTTGACGTTGCATATTTGCTCCCATTAAAGCTCTGTTTGCATCGTCATGTTCCAAGAAAGGAATTAAAGAAGTGGAAATTGAGGTAATTTGAGTACAATCTACATCAATAAAATGAACTTCCTCAGGCTCAACAGATTCTACTTCTTCATCTCTTCTAACTGTTACAGGACCTTTTAATTTACCATTTTCATCTATTTCTGCGGTAGCTTCAGCTATGCAGAAACTTCTTTCTTGAATAGAGTTAAGTCAAATCTTAGTATCTTTAAGTACTTTTCCATTTTTAACTCTGTAATAAGGAGTATTAATGAAACCATATTTATCTACTTTAGATAAAGAAGCTAAAGCCATAATTAATCCAATATTCATACCTTCTGGAGTTTCAATAGGACAAATCCTTCCATAGTAAGAATAGTGAACGTCACGAATATTTAAATTAGGATCTTCTCTCTTAATGCCTCCAGGCCCCATAGCAGAAATTTTTCTCTTATTAGTTATTTCAGAAAGAACATTTTGTTGATCCAAGAATTGAACTAATTGATGAGAATTAAAGAACTCTTTAATTGCTATTTGGAAAGGTTTGGTATTCATAATGGCATTTAAAGAGAAATAATCTTCTAATTCTCCATCTTGAAGAGAAAAGTAATTTAATTTAGATTCAAGACTATTCATTCTGTCAATAGAGAATTTTTGAATTCTTGAAAGAGCTATAGAAATTCTATCCTTAAGGAGTTCATCAATTAACTTAAGTCTCTTATTACCTAAATTATCTATATCATCATATTCTCCAACTTTTTTCTTTATATGCAACATATAAGAGATAATTGCAATAATATCTGACGGAGAAAGAGATTTATTGTCATCCAAATAAGGTGTTCCTAATAAGGTAATTACTTCACTATCTAATCCACCAGAATAAATAGCCACTTTTTCATATTCAATTACATCGAAATTACTATATCTTTTTTCTGCATCATCAAAACTCTTAGTAATATCAAAGCTACGAATTATATTTATTTTTCTAGCAATAGCTGCATCTTTAAATTCTGATAGTTTTTCAAAATCCATAAAGGTATCTTTAGGAAAAATCACCTTTCCTGAAAAATCACAAATATCTTCAGCAAGATATTTATTTTTCATTCTGTCTCAAATAGATAATTTGTGATTTAATTTATATCTTCCCGCGGGAAGAATATGATAATAATTCATATCATAGAAATAAGATCACAATAATTCTTGATATGAATGAACTTCTCTTCTGGCTACTTCAGTATTAATAGAAAAAGCACTAATTAATTGTTTAGAAGCTAATTCAATAGCTATTTTTTCTAATATTTCTTCTTTTTCTTTTTTAGAAGAGTTTGATTTTTCAGCTTCTGTATATTTCACACATAGAGAATAAATAGTTTCTCTAATTCAACCTTTAGCTGAATCTCTTAATTTATTAACTCCTTTTGAACCTGCAATTTCAGCAAAAATTGATGTCACAGTAGAATCATTTAATACTGCTTGAGTATTAAAGGTATCTTGACTTAAAGCTTTCATAACTTCAGGGAAAGATCCAAATAACTCTTTTACAATTTTGTTAGAAACACCTAAAGCTGTTAAAAATACTGTAATAGGGAAAGAAAAAGCATTATTTCCTGAAATATTTCTAGCCAACAATTTAATTGAAGGTATATAACCTTCTTCCTTATCTTTTTCAGAAACATTAGGTAAATGGAATAGTAATAATACTCCCTTTACAGGGAGTAATTCACAAATTATTCCCTCTTGCGTTCTTTTTCTAGAATTAGAAAGTCTAATTTGCGCTTTATTAAGTACATATAAACCTGGCGATCTAACAATTTGACAAATTACAAATTTTTCAATTCCATTAATGATGAAATTTGAAGAAGAAGAGAAAATAGGTAAATGGCCAAAAAAGACTTTAAAGCTTGATAATCTATTTTTTTCTTCATTGAATTTTGAAACCAATTTCAGTTTCAAATAAACAGATCTTTGATAGCTTTTTGAACTATTAACTGCTTCTTTTTCATCAATTTCAATCTCAGGAATAATAATTTCTTCAAGAAATACTTGAGTATTACCTGAAGCAGATGACATAGGGAAATATTTCATAATCAATTCTTTAATACCACTTTCAATAAATTTGTTATAAGCATCTATTTGAATTCCCTTTAAATTAGGAGGAGTTCAATCTCCTGAAGGGAGTTTAGAAAAATCTATTCGTTTTACAACGGAATTAATTTCTTTTAGTTTGTAATTCAAGTTAATTAAAAGGAAATAACTTTAATTTCTTCCCTTTCAAAAAGAATAGCCTTTTGATTATTTTTTTCTGAAATTTTAAAAATAGAATCATTTTGTTTTACTCCAGATAAATCTAGAAAAGCTCTAGCGCATTCTTCCAAACTTTCACTTGTTTGATTTAATAGAGAAATTATATATACACCTCTAAAAATAGAACTAAACTGAGAAATTAAATCTCTTGAAGCTTCTTCATAACTTTTTTTCTTAGAGAAAACAATAATTGGGAAAGGTAATTTCAATTTTGAAAGAGCTAAAATCTCTTCTTCTAATAAAGACTCTTCAAAAATAAAACAAGCTAATATATCAGAATCAGAAGATTTATTGCGTTCAGAATGTAAAGCATCACTTAATTTCAATAATCTAAAAGATTTTATTTCTTTAGTGCAATAATCTCTTAATTTATTGTAATTGCAATGCTTTTCCCCCGCTTGCACTATTCTAGACATAGTAGAAACTGCTATTAAAGGGAATAAACCTTGAGCAGTCTCTCCTGAAAGCATAGTGCTATCAGCACTTAATTCAGAAGCTCTAAAAACATCTGAAACTTCTGCTCTAGTAGGAACTACAATTCTTTCTAATGAATCTAACATTTGTGTGGCTACAATTACAGGCTTTCCTACCTTAGCGGCTTTAGAAAGTATTTTTTTAGTCCAATAAGGAACATCATAATAAGGGCTTTCTAGAGCAAGATCTCCTCTTGCTATCATAATACCATCAGACTGAGAAATAATTTCATCTATATTTTTCAAAGATTGAGAAGTTTCTATCTTAGAAATAATTAAAGGTTCAATCTTACCCTTTTCTAAATTATCTCTCACTAATTTCCTTACAGCTAAAATATCTTCTTGTTTATTAACAAAAGATAAAGCTATAAAAGCAAATCCATTTCTTAAAGAGAAAAGAATATCATCTTTATCCCTTTCACTAATAAAAGGCATTGAATACTCAGCATTAGGCAAATTAATTCTCTTATTCCCTTTAACAATATGATCATTTTCCACTACTACTTCTACAATACCTTCTTCTTTATTAATTCCTTTTATTAATAGAGAAAGTTTTCCATCATCAACTAAAATCTTTTCACCAACAATGCAATCTATAGCCATATTATATTTACCTGTTGAATCAGTTACTGAAAAAGCTTTTTCATTTCCTTCACATTTATTAAGACAATAAATTTTTAATTCTTGACCTCTAGTATACATTTGACCTTCTTTATTTGCCATGCTACAAACCCTAATTTCAGGCCCTTTAGTATCGCATAATTCAGAAATAGGAAAAACAAAATGGAATTTATAAGGGGATTCACCATTATTTTTATTAATTTGATTGAAATGAATAAAAAATTCTTTCTTAATATCTCTCAATAAGTTCAATCTAAACACTCTCTCTTCATTATTTGAATGAGAAAAATTAAATCTAACACAATTTAATCCATTAAAGAATAAATTATTAAATAAAGATAAAACTTCATCAAAATCTTCTCTATTTTTATCTTTTGTTGAAGAAGGACTTAGTTTCAAAGTTACAGAAGGTCCAATAGTTGCAACTATTTTTGTGCACTTTAATGGATATCTCATTCTAGCTAAAAGATAAACTATTTTTTTCCTCAATTAAAGTCATTCTATCTCCCTTAGAATTACTACTTAATTCTGAAATGGGAGTTCTATAGAAATTAAAACCATCAAAGCCAATAGCTATATCAAATTCTTTTTTGTCAAAAGAAATAAAAGCTTCTTTTCCAAATTGAGAAGAAACAAATAATTCTCAAGAAGTTGGAATAGCCCCTCTTTGTACATGTCCTAAAACACATCCTCGAATGGTAAAACTCAACTCTTTCTCAAGATTTTTAGTTAGTTCTTCCATAGAAGGTAAAACTTCTTTACCAAGAATTTTTTCAGAAATTACAATAACTATCCCCTTTCTACCTTTTTCCTCTCTCAAAAATTTAATTTTTTGTTTCAATTCTTGAAAATTAGGAACATTTTTAGAGGTAATTACATAATCTACTAAAGGAGAAGCTGTAGAAGCTAAAACAGCTAAATCAGAACAATCTCTTCCCATTACCTCAACAAAAGTTAATTGGGAATGAGATTCAGCTGTATATCAAATTTTTTTAATTGCTTGAAAAATTTCTTCTAGTGATGAGAAAAAACCTATAGTGTAATGAGTAGAAGTTACATCATTATCAATTGTTGCTGGAAGTAAAATTACAGGCATTCCCAATTGTGAAATTAACTTCCCTCCTTCATAAGAACCATTACCCCCCAAAATCACTAAAGCTTCAATATTTTTTTCCTTTAAATATCTAACTCCCTTTTCTCTAGCTTCACCCGAAGCTCTAAATTCTGAAGATCTACTAGAACCTATAAAAGTTCCAGGAGAATAAACTTCTTTTTTCAACTGATCTAAATTAATTTCTTTATATCTTCCTTCAATAAAACCTTGATAACCATCCTCTATATAAAACACTTCATATCCCTTTTTATTAATTAATGAACTAAAACTATATATTGTGCTATTCATCCCAGGGGAATCTCCCCCTGAACTTAAAATAGCTACTCTCCTCAAAAATTAACTAAACGAGCTTCCCTTTATATTAAAAAAATTTAAATAAAAAGTCTGATACTTTGTATACTAAAACTTAAAAAATTATTTAATATTATTTACTTTTTCCGCCGCCGCCTCTTCCTAATTCTTCATCTATTTCTCTTTCCACTTCTCTATCAATTTCATCGTCGTCATCATTATTGCTTCCTCCATTACTTCCAACTTTTACACCTTTCTTCTTAGTATTTCCTCCACCACCTCTTCCTAATTCTTCATCTATTTCTCTTTCTACTTCTTTATCAATTTCATCGTCGTCATCATTATTGCTTCCTCCATTACTTCCAACTTTTACACCTTTCTTCTTAGTATTTTCTCTTGAAGATTCAAATAAATTAGGATTTCCGAAAGAAGAAAGGATAGAAGAATCTTTATCTTCATATTTCTTTTCTTCTCTTACAGTTTCAGCTCTAACTTCTCCAGTCATTTCATTAACTAAATAATTTTTAGGTTTAAACAATTCAGTATTATTGAAGTCAAGACTGAATAAACTATAAAGACCATAAAAGGTTGAATTAACAGAAGTCAAATCTATTTCAATTTCAAGCAATCTATTGTATTTAGCTATTCTTTCGGATCTTGAAAATGAACCTGTCTTGATTTGACCGGCCGCAGTTCCAACTGCAATATCAGCAATAGTTGTATCTTCAGTTTCTCCAGATCTGTGAGAAACAATACATGATCAACCAGCTTTCTTAGCTAATTGCATAGTTTTCAAAGTTTCAGATAATGTACCTATTTGATTAACTTTAATTAAAACTGAATTGGATAGTCCTTTATCAACTCCCATTTGAGTTAATTCTGGATTTGTGCAATAAAGATCATCTCCAACTATTTGAACTTTTTCACCAATTCTCTTATGTAATAAGGATCATCCATCCAAATCATCTTCAGAAAGGGGATCTTCAATTGAAATAATAGGATATTTTTCAACTAACTCAACATAATAATCAATCATTTGAACAGTACCTTTTGTTCCTTTTTCTTCAGAAATGCAACCAGCCTTAATCATTTTTTTAAACTTATAAAGTTTTGTTTCTTTGTCATACAATTCACTAGCTGCGCAATCCAAAGCAATAGCTACATGTCCGTGTATTACTCCAGCTTTGTAACCAGCATTGGAAATTGCAATTAACATAGCATTTAATGCTTCTTCATTCGAATTGAAATTAGGAGCAAATCCTCCTTCATCGCCCTTAGCTGTAGAAAGACCTCTGCTCTTTAAGTATTTAGCCAATTCATGAAAACATTCAGCAGAAATTCTAACTGCTTCATGCATAGAAGATGCTCCAACAGGAACAAACATAAATTCTTGGAAATCCAATGAATTATCTGAGTGAGCGCCCCCATTAATAACATTCACCATTGGCAAAGGAAGAACATACTTTCTAGCTTTTGGACTTCCTGCAAGTTCAGCTACATACTGATAGAAAGGTAATGATTTAGCTTTTGCAACAGCTTTTGCAACAGCCAATGAAACAGCAAGAATTGTATTAGCTCCATATCTTGACTTATTTTCAGTTCCATCAAGATCAATCAAAAACTGATCTAATTCTGCTTGATCAGCTGGATTTACATCATTTTCAATTAATGAAGGGCCTAGAACATAATTAATGTAGTGAACAGCTTTTTTAACTCCTTTACCACAAAATCTTGATGAATCTCCATCTCTCAATTCAAGAGCTTCTTTAGATCCAGTAGAAGCTCCCGAAGGAACTAATACTTTAGCTGTAAAGCTTTTCTTATTGAATAATTTTCCCTTTGCAACTTTTGCAATGCACGCAACTGTTGGATTTCCTCTAGAATCAATTAACTCGTATGCAAATAAATTATCTATACTAAAAGCCACTAGCTCCCTAGTTCTTCTTTAATATATACAACTAATTAAGATTTAAGCATTTTTTGTTTAACTACTCTGCCGCTATTATCCCCTAATTGAATTTTAGTTTCAAAGCCATTAATAATTCTAGTTGTAATTGTTTGTTCTAAAATGCTTTTTCTAACCATTTCAATTCTATCAGGATCATTTAAATACTCTGAATAACTTTGTCCAGTTTTACTTAAAAAATCTTTTAAAACATCTCTAGCCACATCTAAAGAAACTTCTAAACCTCATTCCTTAGCCAAATCTTCATAAATTAATTCTTTAAGAATCATTACTTTAACATTACTCCTTATTTCATCAGCACTAAAACCTTGAAATTGTTCTAAAAATTTCTTTTCTTTTTCCTTTACTTCTTCTTCATCAAATTCAATTGAATATGCAGAAGCAACTTCATCCATCACGCAATTAAAAATATTATCTTTCAAAATAACTTCTTTTTTCTTTTCTTCTAACTCCTTTTTAGTAATTCCCGGATTAGCAGCTTTCAATGCTTGTTCAAAATTTTCAACCAAATGAGGGAGGGTTTTAATTTCATTAACCACTACTAAACTTCCCCAATTAATTGCTCTATTTCTCTTAACTTTTGATTTAAATGACGGTTTACTAACTAACTTTTCTTGCACCAAAAAGCTTCGAATGGCTATTTCATTTAACTATTTAAAATTTTACTAATCAATTCAGAACATTCTAAATGCACATTCTTCAAATCTTCTAAACTTTTGTTCAATTTTTCTTCTACTTTTGAATAATCAATTTTTGGTATCGTATTAAGTTTTAAAAGAGAGTCTAATTCAACTTCATCTCTTTGTAAGCATATATTTCTAAAGAAATTTGAATAACTATCTAAAAGGTGGGCACATTTTTCATGTAATTTTCCTTCAGGAGAAAAATGTTTAACAGTAGAGCCTATTTTTCTTAAATATTCAGCATTTAATTTCAAAATTAAATATTCATTCATTCAACCTTCTTCGCCATCTTTTCAGCTACTAATATAAGGAGCATATTCATAATACAATCTCACCAAATATTTTCTTGATTCTGAATTAAATTCAGCATTAAATTTAGCTCAAAAATATTGATTTTCTCTCAATAAATCATCGCAAAGAGTATTACATTCATCCTTTAATTGATGTACCAACTTTTCAGTATCGCTTACTATAGTTTTCTCAAAATTCTCCAATATTTTCTTTTTTTGTTTCATTTTTTCTTCAATTTTCTCTTTTTCTTCATTAAATCTATCGATAAAAGCCTTAATAGCTTTATTTTGAAGATTCTTTAAAGCGCTATATTGATTTTTCACAAAATTCAAATTGAAACAATATTTATTTTCTATTCTCTCGATCTCTGAATCTAAAGAACTAATTAAAGGAATCAAAATAGAAGAATATTTTTCCTTCAATTTTTTTATCTCTTGATCTATTTTTTCTTTCTCTAATTGAAGAATTACTTCTAAATCATATGATTCAAATTTAATTGGTTTTAATTCTAAAAAGGTTTTAGCTTCATGTAATTTTTTAAAGAGAATATTCATTAAATTAACATAACTTTCTTTAATATAAGCAATCATCTTGTCAATTTCTCCAGTAAAAAAAGTTTGATATCTAATACTTATTTCTTTATAGTGATTAATAATAGAGGTAATTTCTTTTAGACTTAAAAGATATTGCCTCTTAAATTCTTTGCAATTATTAGATAATAAAACTAAATCATTAGTAATAGTATTTCCGGCTGGTAATTTCAAAAATTGAGCTTCATACATCCTAGATTCCAACTTCTTTTGAATAAATAATCTGAAATCTAATAATTTACCAGAAGGTAAAGAAAAATTACTCATAATATCGTGATATTCCTTAACAATGGATTCTCTATATTTTTCTAAATCTTTAAATGTTTCTTTTTTAAGTCCATCAATAATAGTATGTAAATCTACATATTTTTCTGATAAGTAATATATAGCTTTTCTATTTTCTGCCCCTATAATGGTATTTCTCAATTCATAATTAACATCTAACAATCTAAGTCAACATTCAAAAGCTTCTTCTTCTATTTTTTTAAGCGCCGCAATATTTAACTTACTTACAGAAGCCGAAATATTGATTTTTCCATTTTTTCTTTGGTCATAATAATATAACAGTTGCTTAAAAAAATTAATTTGTTCCTCTCCTTCTCTGAAATTAACTAAATCCTTATTGTTAATATAGCTAATATATTTCTTTAATTCAACTGGATCTAAAGCTTCTGAACTTTTCATAAAGTCATTGATTAGGGAGATGTTCTCCCTATATCTTTCTATTAATTTATTAGAAATTTCAATTATTTTGAAAGCTATAAAAGATTTAGTTTCAGATCTAAAAAAATAATAGGAGAACAATTGATAAAGAGCAAATATTCTTTTACCTTGTCTGGGTTTTTCGCAGTATAAAGATAATTGATTAGCAATTTTTGCTTTAGCTATATCAAGCTCTGTAGGATTTGAGTTAGGATTTTTAAATAAAAGTTCAGTTTTCATACTTGCTGATTGAGCCACTTTTAAATTACCACCTCTGAAGATTTCAAAATTTCGACAATTGAAGCATCTATTAATGAAAATTTAGATGCATTTCTTTTTCTGGGAATTATTTCCAACTCTACAAATTTCACAAAATCTCCTTTTTTGGCTCCATTTAAATTTTTTTTATGTACAAAATGAGAAGATTTTTTATACTTTTCACCTTCTTTTTTTATAGTAATGAAGCCATTTCCACTTTTCTCTTCAATATCCAAAAATCCTTCTCCAAATCTATCACTTTTTTTGTAATCTAAATAATCTATAAATCATTTACCATACTGATTTTCACCTATTAAATATTTTTTCTTTAAAGAAGTTAGTATATTAAAAAAAATTTCCTCAGAAACGAATTCTGTAGGATGATTTGCTCTTATAAATCTAAAAAACTTAGATTTTAAAACATTAAAAGGTACTGGTCTAGTATCTACAGTTAATATCTTCAATATTATAGAAGCTATTTCATCTTCTTTTAAATTAGATTTATTTTCTTTTTGCAACTCCAAAAAAAAAATTAATTAATGACTATAGGCCTACCAATTTAAATTTAAAAAAACCTAGGAGAGAACGCCCCCCCCGTAGGGGTATTTACAAATTTACCTTATGAATAATACAATTATTTATTATTTTCTTCTGAAGAAATGTCTTCCACTTCAACTTCTTTTGCATTGGCTTCTGGACTTTCCGCCTCAAATTGTTCTTCAGTTTTTCCTGAATCTTGATGTTGTTTATAAGCTTCTTGCATCATTTTTTGACTTAAATTTTTTAATTCTTCCATCTTACTCTTCAACTCATCATATTTCTTTTCTTCAATTAATTTTTTAAATTCATCTACAACCTTTTGAGCCTCTTTTTTAGATTCTTCCGGAAGCTTTGCACTATCATCTGAAATTTGTTTTTCAAGCATTGAAACTCAAGATTCAGCTTCATTCTTAATTTCTATTTCTTCCCTAACTTTTTTATCTTTTTCAAGATTTTCTTCAGCTTCTTTAATTATTTTGTTAATTTCATCTTCTGAAAGTCCAGAAGCTTGATTAATAGTTATATTACTTTGTTTTCCTGTATCTTTGTCCTCTGCTTTAACTGTAAGAATGCCATTTGCATCAATAGAAAAAGATACTTCTATTTTTGGCATTCCCTTAGGAGCTTGTTTAATTCCATGAAGAGTGAAAGTTCCCAATGATTTATTTTGACTTGCCATAGGTCTTTCACCTTGAACCACATGAATATCAACACTAGGTTGATTATCAACAGCTGTCGAGAATAATTGTTTTTTATCAATTGGAATAGTACTATTTCTAGGAATAAGAGGAGTAGCCACCCCCCCTAAAGTTTCAATACTTAAAGTCAAAGGAGTTACATCCAAAAGTAGAATATCTTTAATATCGCCAGCAAGAATACCAGCTTGAACAGAAGCTCCTAAAGCAACTACTTCATCCGGATTAATTGATAGATTAGGTTTTTTATTAGTTAATTTTTCTACTAATTCTTGTACAGCTGGCATTCTTGTTGAACCCCCAACTAATAAAACTTCATTTATTTCTGAAAGAGATAACTTGGACTCTTTAATTGCATCTTTAACTGGATCGACAGTTCTTTCCAACAAATCTTTTGTGAACAATTGAAATTGTTCTCTAGTTAACGAAAGATCAATATTCAAAGGTTCACCCTTAACCATTGTCAAAAAGGGTAACATAATTTGAGTTTGTTGTACTGAAGACAATTCAATTTTTGCTTTTTCAGCAGCTTCTTTCAACCTTTGCATTACTAAATTATCTTTTGAAAGATCTACTCCATGTTCTTTTTGAATGCTTTCCAACATTCACCTAATAATTCTTTGGTCCCAATCATCACCTCCTAAATTGTTATCTCCTGAGGTAGACAAAACCTGAAAGGTCCCATCAGAGACTTCTAGAACAGAAACATCAAAAGTACCGCCCCCTAGGTCATAAACTAATATTTTTTGTTCTTTGTCTTTCTTATCTAATCCATAAGCTAATGCAGCGGCAGTAGGTTCATTTACAATTCTTACAACTTCAAGTCCAGCAATTTTTCCAGCATTTTTAGTTGATTGTCTCTGCGAATCATTAAAATAAGCCGGAACTGTAATAACAGCTTTTTGTACTTTTTCGCCAACTCTTTTTTCTGCATATTCTTTAATATAAGAAAGAATATATGCAGAAATTTCTTCTGGACTATATTCTTTTCCTTGCGCAACTACTTTCTTGTCAGTACCAATAAATCTTTTAATAGAGAAGATAGTATTTTTATTTGTAACCATTTGTCTTTTTGCACTATCTCCAACAATTATTTGATCTCCTTTAAAAGAAACTACAGAAGGAACTGTTCTTTTGCCTTCTGGAGTTTCTAATACCTTAGGATTTCCACCTTCTACAATTGCAACACAAGAATTAGTGGTTCCTAGGTCAATTCCTAGAATTATTTCCTTTTTAACTGCCATACAGAAAATATTTTAGCATATTTTTTTTTGACTGCTAAAAATATTTAAAAATTAATTTATTTTTCCGGAGTAGGAGTAATAAATTTTTCTCATGCGTTTAACATAAAAATATATATATAGGAAAAATTTATACCCGCGTGAGATTAAAAAAATTTTCTATTTATTAAATTAAGTAAAAGTTTTAAATAAAACTATTGAATTAATTCAGAGGCTAGTAAAACGAGAAATATGCAAATAAATCTAACAAAAATAATGATCGGTGGAGCAGCCGCCACTTTATCTTGTTCTGGGGGAGTTTGTGCTTTAACTCTTATCCCTTCAATATCACCTTTTAAACAAAAACTTATAAGAGAAGATAGCCCCCCCCGTCAACAACATCTAAGTAGTTTTGAACAATATCATTGAAAATCGCGTCAACAAGATGGCTATAGATTTAAAAAAGAAAAACTTTATGGAAGTACATCACATAAAAAAGAACTTCATCTTTATACAAAAACAAGTTATAGTGAAGAACTAAAGAAAATATATGAAGCTGATGAAAAGAAAAAAGAATTCCATATGCCGCATGGATTTAAAGACAGAGAATGAAACAATCAAAAAAGTATAGAAATAGAACAAAAAATAAGAGACTATACAGTAGGATTAAATCACAAATGTGGTTCAGGAACTGGTTGAATATTAGATTATGAATGACCAGAAAATGGAAAATATCCAACCAAATGGTTTATTGCAACTAATGCTCATGTATTTGAAAGATTTGATTTTTCAAGCAGCACTTATAAACAAGCTCATCCAAGAAGTTGTACAGGAAGATGAAATACTGGCTCTTTCTTTCAATTAGGAGTATGAAAAGAAGTATTAAGCACTAATAATAGAAAAACAATAAATAGAGTTGGTGTTAAATCAACAAAATTATTCTATGCAGCTAGAAATCATTTAGAAGACGCATTGAACAATGTTAAAGGCAATTACTTTCATGACTTTATAGTCTTGGAAGTAGAGTTTCATGATCAACATGATGCTAGAGAAGCCACTGATAATTTCCATGAAAAATATGGAGTTAAAAAAGAAAAACCTATAAATTTCTTCCATGAAGGAATTACCAAAAATGAGGAAAATTTCTTTAAAGAAGAAACTTACACCACTCCTTATTATGTTGGTGGATTTCCAATAGATGAAGAAACTCAAATGACTTTCAATCATAATCTAGATAAATATAAAGGACTACCAGCTTCTACATTAAGTCAAGAAACACATAATTATGCTCCAAAAAGATTAAATCATGGAAAGAATGCTTTTAGAGGATTAGGTGATCATTCTTCCTTTGAATTGCAATGAGGAACAGGTAGTGCAGATAAACAAAATTTAACTGGTTTCATTTATTGAATAAATCAAATGGATATTGGAGCGGGAGGTTCTGGCTCTATGGTGGTAGATGAAAATGGAAATTTATTAGGACTTTATTCATATGGAACTGGTAAGGAACGAGAACAAGGAGGGGTTCAACCCATAAGGTCTTACAGTTTAGAAATGTCTGAGAATGAAAAATCTCCTAAATTTGATCTAATTAGAGGTACTCAAGGTCAAAAAAGTTCTTATAAAAGTCAATTAGATGAATATTACAAAGATAAACAAACATTTTTAAAAAATAATTTCAGTGAATTTAATGCATCTTTTTAGATAAAAAACTAAGAGTTTTTTCACAATAAATAACTAAATTTCTTAGGATATTTTCTATCCTCTTTTAGGATAGTTTTTTTAAAAAATTACTTCCCAAAATAATAATAAAATTTGAGATTTATAGGGAATAATAATGATTAAAAGGTATGAAATATCTGAATTGGAAAATATTTTTTCGGAAAATTCCAAATATAAAAGATGGTCAATTTTAGAAAAAGAAATTCTTTATTCTTTGGCTAATGAATTATCTATTTCAGAAAAAGAACTTTTAAAAATAGAAAAAGAATGGCCAGAAATACAAAGTTATGAAGTTATTGCTGAAGAGATAAAAACTCAACATGATTTTGTAGCTTTCTTACGACTACTAGAAAGAAAACTCAACAATCAATGAGCTTCTAAATTTATTCATTATGGAATTACCAGCTCAGACATTATTGATAGTGCTAATTCATTAGCTTTAAGGGAGGCTAATAAATTATTAATTAAAGAAATAGAGTCTCTCCAGGAGACTCTATATAAATTAGCTAATGAATATAGAGATATTCTACAAATAGGAAGGACACACGGGAGGCATGCTGAACCTACCTCTTTTGGATACAAATTTGCAATTATTTATCAAGAGTTAGAAAATTCCATAGAAGCTTTTTATTTATCTAGAAGAAATATAGAAGTAATAAGTATTAAAGGATCAGTTGGAACTTTTGCTCATATTGGCCCTGAAATACAAGAAGAATTAGCTAATAGATTTGGATTATTTACTATTTCAGGCTCCACTCAAGCTCTGCCTAGAAATAGATATTCTTCTTATATTTTTGCTCTATATCAAATAGCTTCTATTATTAATGGACTAGCCCTTAATCTTAGGACTCTCATGAGGGAGGAGATATCTGAAATATATATTCTAAAAGAAGAAAAAAATGTAGGCTCTTCTTCTATGCCTCATAAACTTAATCCAGTTGAATTAGAAAACATTACTGGTTTAACTAAATGATTAGAGAGTCTATGAACCCTCTCTAAAGAAAATAATTATTTATGAGAAGAAAGGGATATTAGTCATTCTTCTAATGAAAGAATGAGTTTAATGGACGCTCCTACTTTGGCTTTCAACATTGTAACTAAAATGAATAAATTACTGAAAAGAATCAAAATAAATGAAGAAGGAATTACTAAAAACCTTCAATTAAATAAAGGTCTAATTTGCTCACAAAGTATTCTTTTGTCTTTATTGAAATCTTCTTCAATTAAATCTAGAGAAGAAGTTCATTCTCTCCTTACCTCTTTATCTCAAGAAGTGATGGCAAATAAATTTCCTTCCCTTTTAGAGGCAATTAAATCTTCTCCTATTAAAAAGCTTCTTTCTAAAGAAGAATTAGAAAAATGTTTTAACTTAGAGAGACATTTGAATCACTTACCTAAAATTTATGCCCAAATATTTGGACAAAGAAATCAAACTTCTACTTTTTCTAGGCAATTATATAGTAAATATGAAATAGACAATATTATTTACTATTTAGCTCAAAGACTTAATTCATACTATATGAAAAATATAGAGGAAGCTCCTTCTCCTATATTAATTATTTCTCTAATAGAGGGAGCTTCTGTGCTTGCTGGGAAAATTTTATCTCTTTTAAATTTTCCCTTTGTTTTTTCTTCCCTATATCATTCAATGAGAAATTACACTAAAAGTTTCGAAATGGAAAAACTTCAAAACTTTAGTGAATTTATAAATACAGAATTAAATAAAAAACATGATTTCAAAAAAATTAGAAAACTTATTGAAAAAAGTCCTAGAATCTTAATTCTTGAGGGGGTGGTTGAAAGTAAAACAACTCTCAACTATCTGTACGAAACTTTATCTAAATTGCCTGAAGTTCAAGAAATAAAAACTGCAACTCTTTTCAAAAAAATACTTAAAGAAAATAAAGAAAAAGAAAGTTTTCAAGAAGAATACTATAAAAAATCTTTATTTCCTAAAAATTTTAAAGGAAAAAAAGAAGGAGAACGGCAGAGAGCAATAAATTGAAAAGTAAATTCTTCAAATTCAAAAGAGAAAAAGAATGAAAAAATAGTTAATTGAGTTGGGGAAATTATTGAAGTAAATAAAGGCGAATGAATTATTGGAGCTGGGATGGACTTAGAAGAAAATTACAGAGGAATAGGTGGTGTTTGAGTAAAATAGAGCTCCTTTAACTTTTTCAAATACTTATCAAATAACTTAAAATTAAATTTTTCATCTTCACTAGAATTTACTAGTGTTTTCAAAAAAATTTAAGTAGAATAAGGAAAAAATGAGTAATTGATGAGATCAATTATTTGTTTTGAATTTTTTTCGTTTAGATAGTTGGATCATGATTTTTTTGTTAAGCGCATCAAGTTTGTGTATTTGATTGGCTCTAATGTTAATATGAAAAGACTATAAAAAAATGTCTTATAGAGAATTTGGTAATTATTTAATTAAAGGAAGTTATTTTATTACAGGATATTCTTATTTTTTACAAAATATTAAAAAAATTCCATTAAGTCTAAACTTATTTATTTCTCAAATGCCTATCTGGAAGAAGTGAAAATCTATTGATAAATCAACTCCCCTTAAATCTACAAGTGAAATAAATTTATTCAACAAAAATAAAAAAACTAAAAAGAGAGCAGAACAAATATCAAACATCTTTAAAAAATAAAAGAATTAAAGAATTTTTTTTAAAATTTGGCTTTTTAAATTTAGTATTCAAGTTTTAGAAAATTAATGTTTCTAAAAAATGAGAAAAATAAATAAAAACTTTAATGTATTGATTTTTTAGAATTTTTGGATATTCACCTGAAAGTTGAGCTGATTGACAAGTTATTTTCATGATTACTTTATGCATTATTCTATATGTGTGATTTGTAATTGAAGTTGTGAGAAGCAAAAAAGGATTTGGTTATCGAGAATTTGCTAGATGAGCAATTTCATTTGTTAAAAAAGAGCAAAAAATAGCACCTAATAAAAATGGAAAAAATAATTAATAAAAAATGAAATTAAGCTTAATGGGGCAATTTCTAGCAGGATTTATAATTCCAGTAACTGCGGGAACTATTGTAATTCTCCCCAAATCATCTCATTATGAAAATAATGAAATAAATTTGAAGGATGCAAAAAGAAATGGAAAAGGTTATGGCGATAAAAGAGTACTCGGTAAATTACAGAAATAATTAATAAAAGTGTTTAAAGGGGGAATCATATTAGGAGGACTTGGTAGCGGAGGGCTACTCAGTACATTGTTTTTGTTTTGGGCTGGAAATGCTAAAAATGAAAAGACTCGTGAAAATTTCTTTAACAGTGTATTAGATGGAAGAAAAATCGATATTGAAAATCTTTTTAAAAATAGAGGAGGACTTTTTTATGCTATTCCACAGGGAGAAAAGGGCATTGATGGAGAGTTAAAGGTTATTCAAAGTAAAGAAAATGTAAAAAAAGAAAATAACAAATTTAGTAGTGGATGTGAATTTGTTAGGAATATTCTCGGAGAAGATGGAAATATTAAATACTTAGGAGAACGTGGACGAACAATTATCGAAGAAACGGAGAAAAAAGAAGAATGAAGCCAAAATGCTGTCAGAGTGATTTTAAATCAGGAATCCAGCTCAAAAGGTTGTTTATTAGATAAAATACTAAATTCAAGCAACAATGAATTTCGTCTTCATTATTTAGTTAATGTGGGAGGGTTTTCTAAACTGAAAGGTCAAAGTGGGTTAATTAATTTTGGAAGAGAAAATGATGAGAGGGCTAATCTCACAAGTTGAGGCATATATAAGAGTGCAAAAAATTTCATCAATGAGATTAAGAAAATTAGGATAATTGAAGGAAAGGGGATGGGAAGGGAATTAACCTATGACTTATATATTTCTCCAGAATGAACTAAGCAACTTAGTGATTTAGAGGTTAAAAATGACGAGGAAGTTTTATTGAGTCTGGCGGAATTTGGCCCAAGAGAAGGGAGTGAGATAACTGAGCAAAAAGGGATGACTAATTTAATTTGAACAGTAAATAAAAAACAATGAAAATTTGCTCGTTTCGAGCTTGGTTTAGCGCCCGCCGTGAAAAATTTTAAGAATAAAGTTGGTTATTTAGAAGAACAAAAATGTAAAAATATTGAAAGCGATTTTAGCAGTATTAGCGATAAGGAACTCTGCAAAATTGGTTCATTATCAACCGAAAGTCAAAAGTGACAGATCTGGTTTCCTGAAGTTTTATGAGAGTTGGAAAAATCGAATAATAATGATGGTTATCAATTTGAAAAGGGTGAGTGTAAAGATTTGAGAGATTGTATAAAAAAAGTAATAGGAAATTCCGATAATAAAAAAAATATATTAGGCGTGTGAGGAGAAGTTGGAATCTTAGATAACAATGGTGGTGTTAGATGACGAAGTTTTTAATTAAAAAAATTAATATTTCTAAAAAATAGAAAAGGGTATGGAAATTAAAGAGTACTTTATAAATTAAAAAAATAATTAATAAAAGTGTTTAAAGGGAGAATCATATTAGGAGGGATTGGTAGCGGCGGATTACTCAGTACAGTATTTTTGTTTTCGGCAGGAAATGCTAAAAATGAAAAGACTCGTGAAAATTTTTTTAACAGTGTATTAGACAGTAGAAAAATTGATATTGAAAGTCTTTTTAAAAATAGAGGAAAACTTTTTTACGCTATTCCGCAAGGAGAGTCGGGAGTGGATGGAGAATTAAAAGTTGTTCAGAATAAAAAAGAAAGAGTGGGTGAATTTGATAGCGGTTGTGAATTTGTTAGAAGTGTGCTTGGGGAAAATGGAAAGATTAAATATTTGAAAGAAAAGGGCAGAAAGATTTTAGATGAAGAAATAGAAGAGACAGATTGACAACAAAAGATCGTCAAAGAGGTTTTAAAAGAGGGTTCAAATAACCAAGGTTGCTTGCTAGATAAAATATTGAATTCAAGACAAAGTGAATTTCGCCCTTATTATTTAGTCGATGTGAGTAAGTTTTCTTCAATAAAAGGTCAAATTGGATTGATTAATTTTGGAAGAGATGATAATGAACATGTTAGACTTGCAAGTTGAGGCATATATCATAGTAAAAAGAATTTCAAAGATGGGATTACAAAAATTCGAATAATTGAAGGGGAAGGGGAAGATAGGAAATTAACTTATGACTTATATATTTCGACAGAATGAACAAAACAGTTTGAAAATTGAAAAACTGAAGATAACAAAGATTTTATATTAAGTCTTGCTGAATTTTGGCCTAGGGAAGGTAGTGAGGATAGTGAACAGAAAGGGCTAACAAATCTAATTTGAAAAACAAAGGGTGGGAAATGAAAATTTGCTCTCTTTAATCTTGGTTTAGGGCCTGCTGTAAAAGACTTAAAAAGTAAAATCGGTTATTTAGATGAGCAGCAGTGTAAAAAAAGCGAGAATGGTTTTAACAATATTACAGATAAAGATCTGTGTGAAATCAATCCAAAACAAGTCAAAGATCAAAAATGACAGATTTGATTTCCAAAAGTTTTAGAAGAATTAGAATTAGCAGAAAATAATCGAGATCACCCTTTTGAAAAGGGTACATGCGAAAATTTAGAAGAATGTATAAAAAGAGTAATAGGAAATTCCAAAGATAAAGGAAATATGATGGGAGTGTGAGGAGAAGTTGGAATCTTAGATGATAATAGTGGTGTTAGGTGGAGAAGTTTTTAATTAAAAAAATAATTAATAGAAGTGTTTAAGGGGGGAATCATATTAGGAGGTATTGGTAGTGGCGGGTTACTGAGTACAACATTTTTGTTTTTAGCTGGAAATGCTAAAAATGAAAAAACTAGGGAAAATTTCTTCGGAAGTGTATTAGATGGAAGAAAAATTGAGATTGAAAGTCTTTTTAAGAACAGAGGAGGACTTTTTTATGCTGTTCCACAAGAAGAAAATGGAATTAATGGGGAATTGAAAGTAGTCAAAAATAAAGATGGAAAGGGAGAAATAAGTTTAGGATTTGACAGCGGTTGTGAATTTGTTAGAAGTGTGCTTGGTGCTGATGGAAATATTAAATATTTAGGGGAAAAGGGGCGAAAACTTGTAGATGAAGAGTTAAAAAATGAAGATTGACAAAAAAAGACCGTCAAGGAAGTTTTGAAGGAAGGCGCAGGTGACCAAGGTTGTTTAATAGATAAAATATTTAATCCAAAGGATAGTGAATTTAGACCTCATTATTTAATTGATGTGAGTAAATTTTCTTCAATAAGGGGTCAGAGTGGATTAATTAATTTCGGAAAGGATGAAAAAGAGTTAGTTAAACCTGAGAGTTGAGGCATATATAGGAGTGAAAAAAATTTTAGTGATGTAATTACAAAAATTCGAATAATTGAAGGAAAAGGTAAGGGTAGAGAATTAACTTATGACTTATATATTTCAACAGAATGAACTAAGCAAATTGAAAATTGAAAGACTGAAAGTAACAAAGATAAAGATATTGTATTAAGTCTTGTTGAATTTTGGCCTAGGGAAGGGAGTGAGGATAGTGAACAAAAAGGTCTAACGAATCTAATTTGGAAAAAGAAAAATGATGGATGAATGTTTGCTAATTTTAAGCTTGGAATAGGACCTGCTGTGGAGAATTTTAAAGATAAAGTTGGTTATTTAGGCGAAGGCAAATGCATAAAGAAGGAACAAGGTTTTAACTATATTGAAGATGGGGAACTATGTGTAATTGATTTAGAGAATTTCAAAAATCAAAAGTGACAATCTTGATTTCCGAAAGTTTTAGAAAAATTGGAAAAATCGAAAACAAATGAAGAATACCCATTTGAGAAAGACAAGTGTAAAAATCTAGAAGAATGTATACAAAAAGTACTAAAGAATTCTGAAAATAAAGGAGATATGATAGGAGTTTGAGGGGAAGTTGGAATCTTAGATGATAATAGTGGTGTTAGGTGGCGAAGTTTTTAATTAAAAAAATTAATATTTCTAAAAAATGGAAAAGGTTATAGTGTTCAAAGAGTACTTGATAAATTAAAGAAATAATTAATAGAAGTGTTTAAAGGGGGAATCATATTAGGAGGACTTGGTAGTGGCGGATTACTCAGTACAGCATTTTTGTTTTTAGCTGGAAATGCTAAAAATGAAAAAACTAGGGAGAATTTCTTCGACAGTGTATTAGATGGAAGAAAAATTGAGATTGAAAGTCTTTTTAAAAATAGAGGAGGGCTTTTTTATGCTATTCCACAGGGAGAAAAAGGAATTGATGGAGAATTGAAAGTAGTCACAAATAAGGAAGGAAAAGAAGGAGTGGATGGCATATTTGATAGCGGCTGTGAATTTGTCAGAAGTGTACTGGGAGAGAATGGAAGAATTAAATATTTAAAGGAAAAGGGTAGGAAAATTTTAAACGAAAAAGTAAAAGAATCTGATTGGAAAGAAAATATTGTAAGAGAGATTTTGGAAGGAGGGGAAAATCGAAAAGGTTGCTCTCTCGATAAAATATTAAATTCTAGCAGTAATGAATTTCGACCCTATTATTTAGTTGATGTAAGTAAATTTTCTGAAATAAGAGGGCAGAGTGGATTAATTAATTTTGGCAGAAACAGTAACGAACAAGTTAAGCTTTCGAGTTGAGGAATATATCAAACTGAAAAACAATTTGACAATGGAATTTCAAAAATTCGAATAATTGAAGGAAAAGGTAAGGGGAGGGAATTAACTTATGACTTATATATTTCAACAGAATGAACTAAACAGCTTGAAGATTGAAGTGTTGAAAATAAAGAAGATGTTGTGCTGGGTCTTTCAGAATTTGGCCCAAGAGAAGGAAATGAAATTACAGAGCAAAAAGGACTAACAAATTTAATTTGAAAAGCGAAAGGAGGAAAATGGATGTTTGCTCGTTTTGATCTTGGATTAGCTCCTGCTGTAAGAAATTTAAAAGAAAAAATTGGTTATTTAGAATCGGGAGAAGAAAAATGTAAAACCAAAAGTGAAAGTTTTAATAGTATTAAAGATAATAAATTATGTGAAATTAATTCAGATCAAGTTAAAAGCCAAAAGTGGCAAACTTGATTTCCGAAAATTTTAAGTAATTTAGAGAAATCAGAAAATAATTCAAGTTACCCATTTAAAAGGAGTGAATGTGAAAATTTAAAGGAATGTATAGAAAAAGCAATAGGAAATTCCAAAAATTCAGGAACTATGGTTGGGGTGTGGGGAGAAGTTGGAATTCTAGATGATAGTGGTGGCGTTAGATGGCGAAGTTTTTAATCTTAAAGGAGATTAAAAAAATGTGAATATCATATTTAACTAAAAAAAATAATAATTAAGAATCTAACTCTTCATCAAATACTTCTAAACCTTCTTTATCTAACGCCTTTTGATCAATATCCTCTAAATCATTTTTATCTTTCTTTTCACTTTCTTTCTCATCTTCTGAATTTATATTAGTTGATAATGATTGGCTATTATTTCTATCTACTAAAGATTTCATACTTCATGCAGTAATACTTAAAGCTCCAAAAGTAACTAATATTATTCTTCATGCCCCAAATATCCCAAACATTTTTTATCTATTATTTTTTAAATTAATTTTTAAACTCAAAAAAATTAATTAAAGTTTTTTAATTCTAATCTTCCTCCCTTTAGAGGGAAGAATAAAAAATAATTAATAACTTGACTTGCTTATTTTATTTATCTTCATAACATACACAAGGCTTCCAATCATCAGGAATAGAATTATTAACTTTTTTAACTATTCAACTAACCGGTTGAAGCATGTGAGAAAAAACAGAAGAAGCGGCATTAAATTTAGTAATAGTCTGTTTATCTGTTACAACATTTTGTTGATTTGGCATATGATGTGCATGATTTTCTCGTTGATTGTGATGACTATGCGTATTACCATGATGATTATGATGATGCTCTTTATGATGATGCTCTTTATGATGATGAGTAATTGATGTCGGGGGAAGTAATTTTTGCTCTTTTTGTGTTGAAGAATTGCTAGTTCAATTAAATAAATATGAAATATCTCAAGAATCGTTCACCAATCTATTTATAATAGGAGTTCCAGAACCTAACAAAGCCAAGGCTCCTGCTCCATAATAAAGATGAACTTTACAAAATTTCATGTTACCTAGATTTTATATAATCTTCACCTTTCAATTTAAGGATAAAAAATTTAATTATTTTAAAAATCCTCCCAAAGGATTAAAAACAATTTACTTGATTTAATGCTTTTTTAGATATAGATTTTTGATTACTTATCAAAAAATTAAATAATAGATTTAGATTATTTAGTATATAAAAATTTACGGAAAAATTCAAAATTCTAAAAAACTAATTTAAAATTATGGATTTAAGAGTAAAAATACCTATAAAAGTGAAATTAAAATTTTCTAGAAAGTTTTTATCTAAAATCATTTCACCAGCATTTATATGAGTGTAAAAATGAGAAAAATTTTAAACACAAAAAAATAGTGAAATAAAAGAAGTTTAAGTTGAAGACAAGTATAGTTTTAGGTGGAATTGGTGGAGGAGGTATATTTAGCACAGTAATTTTGTCTTCCTCGGGAATTTCCGGAAATAAAACTACTTGGAAGAGAAATTTAGAAAAAATGGTTGATGTTAGTTCGAATTTCAAAAACTTTGGTGGGGTTCTTTTGGTTCATTCAGGAGATGGAAAAGATTTAACAAATGAAATGAAAATTAATCGAGGAGTGCAAAAGGATAATAATGGTAATTTTGACAGTCGAATTAGTGATCTTAAAAAACAGGGATTTGAAATAAAAAGTTATTTTTGCGGTAGAAAAGAACTAAGAGAATTTATAAAAGGAAATAAAACCCTAACAATGAAAACATGCGGAAATAACGGAGAAATGTTTGATACTAATAATGATGAAGCGAGGATTAGGAGTATTGTGAAATTAAGTAGTTTTGAAGAATTAGAAACAAATCTTGGATTGATTTATTTCAGAAAAAAAGAAGGATCTTATGGAAGTTTTGTGGGGAATAAGTGAATAAATGTGGAGAAGGGTGGATTCCAAAATGGAATTAAAAAAGCCTATGAAATTACTAAGAAAGGAGAGCCCAAAATTAATGGATTTATAGGAATTGATAAATGGGATTTAGGAGAAGTCGAAGAGAAAAGAGAATCAAATCTAGAGGAAAAAAGAAATGAGATTTGAGCTATTCACGATATAACTCCAACAGGAGGAGATGAAGAATCGCAACAAACGGGAATAGACAATTTAATCTGGTTTTGAAATGGGAATTATCGATGAATGAAAATAAGTAATGGGTTATGAGTTTCTATAAAAAATATTGAAAAAATTAAAGAAAAGATTGGAGAATGAAAAGATAATACATGTAAAAAAGTGGTTGATACTTATTCTTCATTAAATAGCAAAACTTTGTGCGTAATTCAAAATAATAAAAAAGATGCGATTAGCGTTCTTAATGAAATATATGAAAATGCAGAAAGTGAAGAGGAAGAGCTTAAAAAATTTTATAAAGGAGAAGAATCGACATTCGAAAAAGCTTTAGATAAAGCAGAATGAGGAAATAAAAACAAGCCCGAAAGTGAATCAGAAAGAGTTCGAATTTGAGGTCAAGTAAGTTTAGAAGGGAAAGTTGGATGAAGAAATTTTTAATAAAAAAACTAAACAAATAATTGGAATAAATTTCTCACTATCCCATTAATAATAGAAATTAGACGTTAGAAAAAGATAGCTATAAAGATATCTTTTACTTTTACTACTTTATATAGTTTTCGTCTCTTAACTTAATTTTTTAATCTTTTATCTCTATACATTCTCTTTTGAGTGAGTCCTTTTTAACAATATCTGAACCATTTCCCGTAATTTTATGAACTTCTTGAGCTTTAAGACTAAATTCCTTTAAGCATAATAAATTTTCATCATAAAAGAAAGTTTTATGTTGGTTTAAATGAAAATTATTAAATTTATTTGGTGAATTTGATAATAAACTATTAATTCAAGCCTTTTTGACATAATCATTTTGTATTTTTCCTTTTTCTATACCAAAACTTAATTTTCTTCCCTGAGAACTAGTTAAACCAGTATTTCTAAAGCCAAAATGTTTGAAATAATATTGATTTATTCGGAAATAAGAATTAGGAAATACAAATAATGAATTTTTATTAGCTTCTCTTCTAAGAAATTCCAATGCTAAATAATTATTTTCTGGAATTTCTTTTATTTTTAAATGATTGAAATCTCTTTCTTTTTCGTAATTAACAACTAACTTGTTAATACTAGATCTTTTTAGTCCGCCTTCTCTAGAAAAACCATTTCATATGTCAAAGCAACCCAAAAAATGATTATCACTTAAAAATCAATTTTTAAGTCAATAATTACCTTTAGTTTGTTTTTTTTCTCCATTAGTTACTATTGCGATTGCATCGTTGCTATGTGTTCTGCCTCATTGGCGCTCACCGCCATGATCGGAATTATCAAAGCAAGATCCTTCTTTATGAAAAACTAAAAAAGTTACTATATCCTTTGATAATTTCCATTCTTTTATTTTTTCCTCTTTAAAAAAGTCTTTATAGTTTATTAATACATTTAATACTTTTTCTAAAAAAGAATAAGACGAATGTCCATAAATTGTTTCATCATTTTCTGTAGAAACTAAAGAAAGATCTATTTCTCCCTTTTTCAGGGAAGATCTCCCTGAATCAGAACCTACAGGAAGTAAAACTAAATCAACTTTACTTAAATCAATTTCTGGATATCCCTTATTATCTACACTATCGCTTAAAGTTTCAAATAAATCAAATAAAGAGCTGCTGCCCGCAACTGTTATATTTTTAATTCCTCTATCATTCTTATTCAATAAAGGAATTAAAATCCCTTGTAAACCAAAAGTTACTACTATTCCTGTAACTCATTTAGTTTTGAGTAGCAAGATTTACTTTATTTATATTAACTTAGTTTTTCTCTCTATTCTTTTTTTGCTATTGAAATAATTTGTTGAAATTTGAACAAAATTTAAAAAAATTTCTATTTTTATTATCGTAATTGCTTTTTTGGTTTTTCATTAACTGCCGTTTCATAACCTGTAACTATATATAATTCCTGTCTCTTGATATCCCCAGACAAACAAAGACAATTTACATCGAGATAGACAAAAATTATATCTAACTTGAAATTTTTATAACCAATTGTTCAAAAAATTAAATAAAAAAGCCATTGCATCCACCTTTACTGTTATAACCTTTAACATCTTAGATCTCTTTAATACAACAATTTATTTAAATTTGATAGTTCAAAACTAAGAAATTAATAAATTCCCGAATTTATATTTAGTTAAAAACTTTATTCACATCATAACCATAAGTATTTTCCCACTTAAATTGCTTACCTACATCTAGATAATTAACTAATAATTCAAAAATGTAAGCTTTTTTTACATTTTCTTCATTATTTGTTACATTTTCTTTTGAAATTTCAAATCTAAAAGCTCTTGACTTTGTACTTCTCAATGAAGTATTTTTAAATCCCAAACTATCTAAATACTTTTTATTCATTAAATAAAAAGAATGTGGAATTGCGAATAATGTATTTTGAAGTCCTTCTCTCTTCAAAAATTCAAATGCTAAATAATTATTTTCAGGAATTTCTCTAATTCTTGTATGATCAAATTTTTCATTTTCTTTGTAATTCAAAATAACTTTATTTAAATTGGATCTCTGCAAACCTCCTTCTCTTGAAAATCCTATTCATTCTTCAAAACAATGCATTTTTTCTGTTTTTGTTGCTCCTCCTCGAAACCAATTCAAAACAGATGATATAACTGACGTTCCTTTATTGCTTGCTTCTTTTTGAGCTGACTCTCGATTAGTAAAAATTTGCAAGATTTCTGTAATATATCTTGCTGCTCAACTATTTGAATTGCTGTGACTCGAATGTCCCCCCCCGTTATTGCTTGAAAGATTTTTCTTAAAACAATCGCCAACATTATCTAAAGCAAAAAAGAATATAGGATCATTTCCTAAAAGTCACTTTCTGCTTCGTTGTCCATAAAGATATTTTTCTGGATGTGAAAAAATAATATTTTTCATATTTTGAAAAATATTATCACTCGCATGACCAAAAATATTCTCTTTGTCTTCTGCTGAAGTTAAAGACATCTCTATTTCTTTATTTTCTAGAGATTCTTTGCCTCAAGCTGAGCCTGTAGGCAATACATTTAAAAAAATTTTGTCAAAATCTATATTTTTACCTAAGGTCGAAATACCCTGTTTATGGTTACTTAATTGTTCAAATAAATCAAATAATGATCCACTTCCAGCTAAAGTTACAGTAGTAACCCCTTTATCTTGAGAAATTAAAAAGGGTATTACTGCACCTTGAGAGCCGAAAGTAGATCCCCATCCAATAATTAGCTTTGTTTTACTTATCAAAAAAGTTAATTTAGTTCTTACAAATTAATAAACTCTCAAATTTATCTAGTTAAAAACTTTATTCACATCATAGTTATAAGTACTTTCCCATTTAAATTTTTGACCAATATTTAAATAATTAATTAGTAGTTCAAAAATATAAGCTTTTTTTACATTTGTCTCGCTATTCTCTACATTGTCTTTTGAAATTTCAAATCTAAAAATTCTCTGCCTTCTGCTCCTCAATAAAGTATTTTTAAATCCCAAACTATCTAAATAATTTTTATTAGTCCAATAAAAAGAGTTTGGAATTGCAAATAATGTATTTTGAAGACCTTCTCTCCTTAAAAATTCAAAAGCTAAATAATTATTTTCAGGGATTTCTCTAATTCTTGTATGATCAAATTTTTCACTTTCTTTGTAATTTAAAATAACTTTATTTAAATTAGATCTTTTCAAGCCTCCTTCCCTTGAAAATCCTATTCACTCTTCAAAACAATGCATTTTTTCTCTGTTTGTTGTTCCACCCCCTCCTAAAAGACTTCAAATAGATGAAAACAAAGATCCTCCTCTATTTGTTTTTTCTTCTTTCTGAATCTCATCGCGATTAGTAAGAATTTGTAGAACTTCTGTTATATATTTAGCTGACCAACTATTAGGATCGCTGTTCGAAGAATGTCCCCCCCCACTACTTGAAAGATTTTTCTTAAAACAATCGCCAACATTATCTAAAACAAAAAAATAAATAGGATCATTCGCTAAAGGTCACTTTCTATTGCGTTTTCCATAAAGATATGCTTCTGGTCGTAAAAATACAATATTTCTTATATTTTCAAACATACCATCACTTGCGCGACCAAAAATATTTTCATTATCTTCTGCTGAAGTTAAAGCCATTTCAATTTCTTTATTTTTTAAAGATTCTTTGCCTCAAGTGGAGCCTGTAGGCAATACATTTAAGAAGACTTTATCAAAATCTACATTTTGAGCTATAGTAGAACTTCCCTTACTACTATCACTTAAATGCTCAAATAAATCCAATAATGATCCGCTTCCAGCTAAAGTTACAACTGTAACTCCAGAATCTTTCTCATTTAAAAAAGGGATTATTGCCCCTTGCGAGCCAAAAGTAGTTCCAATTCCTGCAATTCACTTAAACTTACTCAATTAAAAATTAAGTAAGTTTATAAATTTTTAACTAAATTTGATATGTTTTTCTAAAAAACCATTATCAATTATTACTAATTCATCCATATAAGGTTTAACTTGATCTATATCATGATGAATCATGATAATAGTAATTCCATATTTTTGTTGTAGAGATTTAAGATAGTCGAGAACGACTATCTTATTTTTAATATCTAAGAAATTTAGTGGTTCATCTAAAACTATAATTTTTGAACCTTGAGCTATTGAGCGAGCAATAATTGCTTTCTGTCTATTACCTCCAGACAAAGAATATAAAGATTTAGACATTTCTTTTTCTAATTTCATTTCTCTAAGTATTTCCAGAATTTTCTCTTTTTTCTTCTCTTTAGATATTTTTTTAGTAAATCCTTCTCAAGGAGAAAAACCTATTGAGATGAATTCAAATAATGAAATATCATGATAAATTATTGATTGCTGAGGAATATAAGAAACATTTCTAGCAAAAGATTTAATAGATATATCTTTTAATTCTTTTCCAGCTCAAAGCACTTTTCCTTGATAATCAGATAATAAGTGAACTATTATCTTGGCAATAGTACTCTTTCCAGAACCATTACTCCCTACAATAACAATAAATTTCCCAGAGTTAAGACTTAAATTTAATTCTTTAATCAGTCTTTCATTTTTTGCAGTACTTAAATATTTTTCTCATTTTTTCTTTGCGAATTCCAATTTAGATAAATATTTATATATTCCATTAACTGTTTTAGGTAAATTCTTATAAGCAAATGAAAGATTAGTTAATACTAATAGTTTTTTTTGAACGGGCAATAAAGTAGGAAAAATTCTTTTAGAGTAATATTGATTTAGTTTAAAGGATAAAGCTGGTGAGGAAAAAAGCTCCTCTCAAGCCTTAATAGGGGAATTCAATAATAAATATTTCATAAAAATTAATCCAAATGGGTTGAAAACACTTTCTATAAAAAAATAAGTTTTAAGCTTATCATCAATATTTATTTTTGAGCTATAAATTTTGGTAGATAACAAAAATTTAGCGAAAAATAAAAAACTTGCAAGTGATAAAAAAAATCACTTTAAATTATTGAAAAAAGTTAAAGATTCAAGTTTTAAATCAGATAAATAAATAAATAAAGCTCATAAAGAAAGAGAAATAAGTATTGCTCAATGATTTATAGAAATTCACTTTATAGTTGTTTTGAGTGGTAAATAATTTTTTCAAGCAACTCAAATTAAAGAAAATAAGAACTTAATAATTGGAGGAAGTTGAATACAATAGGGAATTTCAATTTTCTGAAGAAAGATTTAAATCATAAAGCTGATTAAGAATATCAGCTTTCAAAATTTCTACTTTATCTCCCATTTTGAAAATTTTTCCATCTTTTAAAGCAACTATTCTAGTAGACAAATTAGCAATTTCCGTGAAATTATGTAAATTAGCAATAATAGTTTTACCAGAAAGATGTAATTTCTTTAAAAAAGAAATAAAGAAATTTCTATTATGTACATCTAAGAAAGTTGTAGGTTCATCCATCAGTATTAATTCAGCATCTTTCATTAAGATGCTAGCAAGAATAACTTTTTGTCTTTGGCCGCCTGAAAGCTCTCCCATTCTCTTTCATCTCAATTCTTGAATACCAACTGATTTAATTACTTCCAAAGTTTTTATATGATCTAAATCACTTATTTTTTCTAATCTAGATATTGAAGAATATCTAGAATAAAGTAAGAAATCATAAACAGGCGTATCTGCCTGTATATTTAACTCTTGAGGAATATAAGCAGTTTTCTTCCAAAAATATTTAATATCAATATTTTTTAATTCTTTGCCGCCTAAATAAAGTTCTCCAGAATTAGATTTGAGTATTCCTCCCAAATGTTTTAAAAAAGTAGTTTTTCCGGCTCCATTAGGTCCTATAATAGAGTAAAACTCATTTTTTTCTAAATTACAACTAATATTTTTAAGAATTTGATAATTATTTAATTGATAATTCACATTTGATAATTCAAAAGAAGAAATTTGATGATCCTTACTTTCCTTTCTTCTTTTTAAATAAAAAGGAAGATCAAATTTATTAATTTTTCTTTTTTTATCTAAATAATAAAAAAGAAACCAACCGGGCAGTTGAGTAATAATGTGATAACTTATTCTTTTAATCTTTCGTGATTTAGAAATATTTGGATCTAAAGCGATAAAAATGATTCATCCAAATAAAAAAAAAGAAGAACAAAATAAGATAACTACAGAAAAAATTGAAAAATCTATTCAATTAGATAAAGTAAGAAATTTAGTACTAAAACTATCGAAATTAGAAACTAAATTTTCTTGTTTAAGTTCTTTGTCAGATTTTTGATCTTCATGTTCTGTTGGAGAAATTAAATGTTTTCAATCTAAATCAGTTAAAAATTTATTTAACAATTTATGTAAATCTTTAGAATATAGAGATTCACTAGAATTAAGTAATCCTTTCAATTCTACTATTCCTTTATTGCCGCTAGTTTTATTGAAATCGAGTTGATAAAGAAGTTTTTTTAATCAAGAAAAACCTCCTGAAGCCATAATCATAGATCAATAAGAATGTTGAGGGAGGCTATTATTTTTTGTAGCTAAATTTTGTCCATTATTTTGTAAAAACTCATCTTCAGCCATTATTTTGTAATTTTCCATTATTTTTTTACCACTAAAAATTGTTAAAGGGAGAAAAGAAGTGCATAAAGAAGAAATAATTGAAAGTACTTTAAATTTCATTAAATACTCTTTTGTCTCAATATCAAGAAAAGAAAAATAGGAGTAATAATGGCTGTAGATAGTATTCCTATAGGAATATCTCCCCCAAAATTAACAGAAAAGAAAGTAGCGGACACTACTAAAAGAGCTCCGCAAATAAAACTAACTAAAACATTAGAGGAAGCTTTATTTCCAAAAATAAATTTAGCAATATGTGGAGCTATTATTCCTAATAAAGAAATAGTTCCTATTAAAGAACTTTCTATTCCAGCTAATAAAGCAATTATCACAAAAAACATTTTTTTTACTTTTTTTATTTGAATTCCTTGTGAAATTGCATAATCATCTCCCAATTCAATAATCTCTAATTCTCTTCTAAATAATCACACTAAACCAACTATAAAAGCTATTAATACAAAAGAAATTATTGTGACAATTCTTCAATGAGGTAAAGCAGTAATTTCTTCTAAATTAGGTAATCTACCGTAGCTATAGTTAGCTATTTCTTTCGAAATTAATGAAGCATTATCTTTATTATTTGTAACAACACTTAAAATAGCGACACTAATTGCTTCACAAAAAAATTGAAAAGCAATTCCAGAAATTACAAATGATTGAGTATTTTTTTTATTTTTAGAAAGAAAATAAATTAGACTTGTTCCAAAAATTGAAGCCAAAAGTGAGACAAATGGAAGAATTAATTTCAAAATTGGAACTGAAGCCTTTTCTCCATCAAAAGTAACAAATATATAAAAAGAAATAGCAATAATATTTAGGGATCCTATACCTAATAAAGAAATATCTGCTAAAGGGTTTTTAGTTAATTTTTGTAGGAGTAAGCCAGCTACTCCTAAAGCTCCTCCACTAAATGTAGCTAAAAAATATTGTCATAATCTTAAATTACTAATTCTATGTATATTAAAGTCATAATAACCATTAAAAGTAAATAAAGTAAAAAAAGTAGCTGAACAACAAACAATTAATAAACTTATTCACTTTGAAGGTTCACTTAAAGTTCTTAATTGGAGGGCTCTATTTACACTCATAGGATGGAATAAAGACATAAGTCTTATTCTTTAGTTAGAAGAAGCAAAGATAAAGCTCCCAAAGCCAAAATTACATTAGAGCTCGAAATGGAAGGAATTGATTGATTTATAGTGACAGCAATCATCATTAAACACATTGCAATTATTGATGAAATTGGAATAATTGTCTCATATTTTCTAGTACGATACAATTTTCTTGCTAAATGAGTACTAATAAGTCCAATAAAGGAAATATTTCCCACTAAATTAATAGTTAAAGTATTGCAACACAGAATTATTAAATAGCCTATAAATTGGAGTGCTTTAACATTTACTCCCAGTGAATGGGCTTGATCAAAGCCCAATTCAGTAAGATTTCAATTTTTAGATAATGATCTAACTATTATGAACAAAACCATTACTATAGGAATTGATCATCTTATTAAAGAATATTGAGAAGGGAATAAATTAAATATATTTTCAGCCCCTCCCATTGCAAGAGCAAAAGAAGTATTAATTGAGGTGGGGCTATATTGTTTTATTAAATGAATAGAAGTTCTGAAAAATATATTTAGAACTAGCCCAAAAAGAATAATCATTGTACAAATATTTGTTCTTTCTCATGTAGTTTTTCTATTAAATAAAAATCAAATTAAAGCAAATACCATAAAAGCGCATAAAAAAGAAGTGACAAAATGAGCTCAGTAAAAATCCCCTACATTTGCGCCTAATATAACTTTCAACACCATTAGCCCGAAAGCAGCTCCATCAATCATTCCTAAAGTTGAACAATCTGCTAATGGATTTTGAAGTAAAGATTGTGAAACATTTCCTGATAATGAAAGAAGAACTGCTGCAAGTATAGAAGCAAAAGAAATTCAAACTACTCTTTGATAATCACCAAATTTATTCATATCTTGTGTTTGAACTTCTGATTTTGCTTTCGGTCTAACTCCAAAAAGAGGAGCTAATACTTCTTCTAACTCCCACTTAGGGAGTTTTGTAAATAAATTAGTACATAATAAAGCTAAAGAAAGTAAAACTAATGAAATTCCAATACATCATTTTTTAGTAAATAAAGACTTCAATGGATTTCATCCAACATAATTCTTCTTTCTTTCGAGTAAGTTTTTTGGGAGGGAATAATAAGCATATATATTAGACATATTTTTTCATTTCTTTAATAAACTCCATTAAATTAATATTAGGAGTTTTGTTAAAGAAATGAATATCTTCTGCTCCTAAAGAATAAAAAGTTCAAGAAACAATTTTTTTAAATTCTTCTTCCCCAATATTAGTACTACTTACTCCAATTAGTATTACTCTTTTTTTATAAAAAAGTTTTTTAGTATGTAAGCTACATCAATCTAAAATATTTTTGAAAAAACCAGAAAAATTGTAGTTATATTGTGGAAATACAAAAAGTAAGATATTATGCTCTAATATCTTTTCACTAAGAAAAGAGATAGAAGGGGGGATTTTTTTTTCATTAATTAAATGATTATTTAAAAGAGGAACATTACTATCATAAGAATTTAAATAAATGGTCCATAAAGATAATTCCTTAGAAAGTGTTTGTGCTATTTCAAAACTTTTAGATTCTTTACTATTGCTACCGCAGATAATTAGAGCTTTAGTAAAAGTCATTTATGAAGAGCTAAAAGTTTGTAGTAAGAACTCTTGAAATTGCTTTTCCATCTTTATTTGTGGTATAAAAATTGATTAATTCAGTTTTATATTTGAAAGTTTTTTTAGAGTGAAAATCCACAGCAACTCCATAACCACATTGTTCAATCATGAGAATATCATTTCCTTCATTACCTACTCCACAACATTCACTCAATTTTCAACTTTTTTCTCTCTTCAAAATTTCTTCTATTGCGAAAAATTTATTAATTTTTCGATCAATAACTTCTAATAATCAGCCTCCATGAGTAGAAACATAAAATTCTGAAAATTTAGATTCTATTATAGCCCTTAATTTTTCTGAATTTTTATGAAGAGTAATTATCATCACTTTTTGTATATTATTTCAACTTTCAGATAAATACATTAACTCTACATATTTAACTGTTGCTCCATATTTTTTAGCAAATTTTTTAGCTAAAGTTTTAGAAATTAAGTCATTTTCTGTATAAAGAATATTTTCAGAAGTAAAAACTAAAAATGAAACTAAAAAATGACTTTTTACAAATTTAATTAAATGTCAGAGTTTATCAACTTTAAATGTTTTAGAGTAAATGATTTTTCCTGTTTCATTATTCACCAAAGTTCCTCCATTTAAACAAATTAAATAAGGTATTTTATATCCTCCCAATCTATCTTCTAATCATTCAGCAATTGCTTTAGCTCTAGTAATATTTCTCCCAGTAGCTAGTATTAAATGATTTTCACCTTTATCTAAGAAAGAACCTAAAATAGAGAGAGTATGCGTCCTTACTTTCCCCCACAATCAAGGCTTAGGAGAGAGAAGGGTTCCATCTAAATCTGTAAATAATACTCTTATTTTTGTTCTATATTGAGCTCTTTTTTTCTCTGGCATTATTTATCCTTTATTAATTTCTTGAGTGACTATTTGAGTCAAGCTTAAAAGAGCTTGATCAATAGAATCATTCAATACTTTATATTGAAAATTAATAATTTCTTTTAATTCTTCTTCAGCTTTTTGTAATCTTTTCACTATACTTTCCGAATTTTCTGTCTTTCTAAGAAGTAACCTCTCTTTTAAATGTTCTATACTTGGAGGATAAATAAAAATAGAAATAAAATCCTTAACTTTTTCTTTGATTTGATGAAAACCTAAAACTTCTATTTCAAGAATTACATTTCTTCCATTTTCAAGTAATTCTTGAACAGTATCTCTTAAAGTACCATAATATTCTCCGAAAAAATAAGCATATTCTAAAAATTTATTTTCAACTATTAAAGATTGAAATTCTTCTTTAGAGATAAAGTAATAATCTTTTTTATTTATCTCTCCTTTTCTAGGAGATCTAGAAGTGCAAGAGATGTTAATACTTAAATTGAGTTCTTCATTTTTCACTAATTCTGAAAGTAATGTTTTTTTTCCTACCCCACTAGGGCCACTAATAACAAATAACTTGCCTTGTTTTACTATTTTGTTTTGACTACTTCCCTTAATATTGAAAAACTAAAAATTTATTAAATTTTTACTCTGATAAAAACAAAATTAGAGAGCTAAAAAATTAAAAAATTTCAAGAAAACTCATATAATTAAATTTTTATAAAAAAATATTAAATTAATGTCCTCCCTAAAAGAGACATTATTTCTACCAAAAACTAATTTTTCTATGAAAGCTAATCTAGTTCAAAAACAAGAAAAATTCTCTAAATTTTGGTTAAATTCTCAAATTTATCAAAAAAGATTAGAGCAAAATAAAGATAATCCTAAATTTGTAGTTATGGATGGCCCTCCTTATGCTAACGGATCAATTCATATGGGGCATGCTTTAAACAAAATTTTGAAAGACTTAATAGTTAGATGAAAAAATATTTCAGGTTTTTATTCTGATTTAAAACTTGGATGAGATATGCATGGACTACCTATCGAATCCAAATTAGAAAAAGAAATAAAGGATTTTAAATCTCTACCAATTACTGAAAAAATTAAAAAATCTTTAAATTATGCTCTTTCTCAAGTTTCAATACAAGCCAATCAATTATCCAAATTAAATTTATCCTTTCCCTGCATTCCTTCCTATTTAACTTCAAATTCAGACTTTATAGAAAATGAATATTTCATTTTCAAAGAATTATTTGCTAAAAATTTAATTTTTCAAGAATATAAGCCTGTAGCTTGATCTTACTCTTCTTTAACTGCTTTGGCAGATTCTGAATTAAATTATGAAGATAGCGATTGCGATAGCATCTATTTTACTTGAGAAATAATCTCAAACTTACCTTTTGAGCTTGAAAAAGCTCAAATAATTTTGTGAACAACTACACCATATAGCTTGGAAGCTAATTTAGCAATAGTTTTCAATCCTTCTTTGAAATATTCTTTTTTCAAATATCAAGAAAATATTTATTTATCTTCCAACACTTTTATTTCTAATATTCCCGAAATATTAGGATGAGAAAATTCAGAAATAAAGGTTATTGGAGAAATAAATGCTGAAAAATTATCTAATTTGAAATATCATAACAGTTTAACTGGAGAGGAAAATTCTATTTTCCCTGCCAATTTCTTAGTAGAAGGAAAGGGAAGTGGATTTGTTCACACTGCCCCTGGACTAGGAGAAGAAGACTATTTAATTTGCAAAAAAAATAATATTCAACCTTATTGTGCTATTGATGAAAAAGGTATATTTTTCGAAAAAGTTAAATTTTCTCCTATTGCTAAAGTTTTTTACCAAGAAGCTTCAAAAATTGTTATAGAATTCTTACAAAAAAAAGAACAATTATTAAAAGTACATAGAATCAAGCATAGAATAGGTAAAGATTGACGAACAAATTTACCTATTCTTTATAGATCTACTAAACAATGGTTTTTAAATCTTGATACTCTAAAAAGAGAGTTAAATTCTCTTTTTTCCAAGAAAATATTTACTCAACCTCCTTGATTATTTTCTAAATTAAAAGATCAACTCAATTCTAGAGCTGAATGATGTATTTCTAGACAACGAGCTTGAGGTCTTCCAATTCCCATTATTTTCAAAGAAGAAGAAATTTTTGGTGGGCTTGAGCAATTATCAAGAAATATTGAAATTATTACTAAAGAAGGCATTGATAGTTGATATCTTAAGCCAATTTCTTATTTTGTAGAAAATTTATCTCCCGAAGAAGAAAAAAAACTATCTAAATGCACTGACACTTTAGATGTATGATTTGATTCTGGATCTGCTTTCTTTCTTAATAGAAGTGAAAATAATGAAGTTATTCCCTCAGATCTATATGTAGAAGGGGGAGATCAACTGAGAGGTTGATTTAATTCTTCTTCAATTCTTTCTTTGTTGATAAAAAAAGAATTGCCTTTTAAAGCTTTAGTCGCTCATGGTTTTGTATTAGATGAAAAAGGACATAAAATGTCCAAATCAAAAGGTAATGTAATTGATCCATTGGAAATAATTTCCAAATTTGGTTCAGATATTTTCAGATTATGAATTATTAATTCAAATTTTTTAAAAGACCTCAAATTTAGTGAGAATCAAATGAACTCTATTCAATTGCAATATCGAAAAATAAGAAATATTCTATTTAAGTTTTCCCTTTCTGTATTGGGAAAACTTAAATGAGAAGAACTTAAATTAGACTCTAAAAGCTTTAAATATCCAGAAAATGAATATATTTATTTAATTTTTTTAGAAACTATCTCTTTTATTGAAAATGAATTAAATCTTTTCAATTTTCATAAAGTTATTAAAAAAATTATTGATTTTATTGATCTTTACTCTAGTTGATATTTGGAAATAGTAAAACCAATTCTTTACTCTAGCTCTCCAGAAAATCCTTATAAAAAAGAAGTTATTACTGTTATTTCAGTAGTACTGAAATACTCTTTACTTCTTTTCTCTATATTTTTACCTCAGACAGCTGAAGAAGTTTATAGTCATCTTGATTTAGAAAATAAAAAAGATTCTATCTGACTAGAAAATTGGGATGTTAAAAACTTAAATAAAGAGTTTTATTCAGAAAATAGAGAAAAATGAGATACTTTTTTCTCTATCAAAAATAAACTATTTTCTTTGATGGAGGAAAAATATTCAACTAAAGAATTTAACTCATTAAAGGAAGTTTCACTAACTCTTTCAGATAAATTAATTAAAGATTTTGAAACAGAAGATTTAAGAAGAATGCTTGGAGTAGCCGAACTTCACTTAAATTCTGAAGAAAAAGAATTGAAAATTTCTAAAAGTTCTAATTCTGCTTGCGAAAGATGTCTTTTGTATTGTTATAAAGATATTAAATCTCATTTATTTAAAGGGAAAGATTATTTATTGTGCCCTTGTTGTATTGAACTTTTAAGAAAAAGCTAAGGAAGAAGCAATAAGGGCCAAAGCAATATATAAAAGAACTATAGCAAAACTTCAATTAATATTTCAGTAAATACTTTTAATTCCCTTAATAAAAGTCCCTTTCTTATTAATATAAAAGCCCGTCACAAAACAAATATTTATTAATAATATAGTGAAAATTCAAAAAACTAAAGGAATTTGTTCTTTTCCTGTGCCAATACTCTCAAATAATCATCCTCCCTTTATTAATTGAGTTAATGCTGGAAGCATTAAATTAAATAAGGCTGAACCTAAAAAGCCAGAACAAGCTGCATCATAACACTTAGATTGAAATAGAAAAAAGAAAGAAGAGAATTCAGGTAAAGAGGTTACTAGACTTAAAATAGTTCCTAAGCCTATATTTTTATCAATTTTTAATACTTTTTCAAATTTAGAAACTAATTGAAAATTGACAAATGCCAAAATAGCAAAAGCTGCAAAAATTAATAAAAAAACTATAGAGAAGTTGAAACTAGATAACTTTTGAAATATATTTTTATATTTTGGCGGGAGAGCAGAAAAATTAGTTGGTAAAGCGGTTGTAGGAGAGCTTTTTTTAGAAAAAATAAGATATAAAACTCATACAGCTAAATATAAAAAGGGTATAAGGTTGTAACCAAATATATTTATCTCTTTAGAAAAAGAGCTAAATATAAAAAATATTCCCAATAGAGCAAGCTCAATTGTAGAAATAGTTCATAAAAATAATTTTCCTTGAAATACTGAAGTAATAAATTTCTTACATTCTATTTGATCTTTCTTTCTTTTATAAGCTCTTTTTCAAATATATAGGGTAACTATAGCTAAAAATACTATTTGAACTAAATTAGCCCCTGTTAGGTTATATAGAGAATTAAGGGAAAATGGCATATCAAATTGTTGTCCATTTTGTGTTTGAGAAGATCCATCTTTTCTATCATAAAAGCCAGCAGTTATTGCATTAATAGTTTCTGACAATGATGTCCCAATTGCTAATAAACTAGAGCCTACAAATTTTTCAGAGAGATTAAATCTCTCTAAAATATTCTTTATTGATTCAGTAAATAAAAAAGATAAGGAGGCAATGCCTCCACTAACAACTAAAAAAGTAAAGAGTAATACAAAAGGATCTTTATCAAATATAGAAAACATTAAAACTTAAAAGGATTTAAACCCTCTTTGAAGAGGGTATTTTTATTATCCTATTAACCCTTTCTTATAGAAATAATAAGCCTTTCCATTTCTTTTATTTATTATTAAAACCTAAAATCATAAAACTTTTAATAAAAATTGCCAAGACGATTATTTTTATTTATTAGAAAATGCGCTAACCCGCGCATTTTCAAAAATTTAAGTATTTTTTTTAAAAAATAATGTGAATAAATCTATTTGATTAATTTTTATTTTGTTATTATTTTGTCTCAAACTTCACTAACTGATATGCTTTTTCTATTATTGAATTCTTTAAAGTTTTGTCGCACTAAATCACCAATTTTTCAAGCAAACTCAACTCGCGCACTTCAGGTCTTACCATCTTCGCCGCCTCATCAAGCTATTGGAAGCATAACATCTTGTTTTTTGCAATTATTTCTTTTATCACCTACCCCATCACACTTGAATGGACTTCTAAATTTAAACTGATCAACATCACCACGGCCATATCCTTCCTTGGTTGTGCTCAAATGTTTTTCTCATAATTCTCCCATTAACACTTGAAACACTTTCTTTACATTTTTCTTTCATGTCTCAGCATTGTTATCACTGCTATTAACTTTCCATAGTGATTGCATCTGATTTAACTGTTCCTTAGCGTCTTTTTTCCCTACTATACCTCTAGCAAAACTCAAAATCCCAGTACTATCTATCCCAAAGTTTCATCTATGCTTTTTAGATTTGTATTTTCCAGAAATATTAGTAAAAACCGCCTCTTTATTTTGCCCATTATTAGACTCCCTTAAAGAATCCTTTAAAGGGCGCCCCCCCCAAATTGCATAGGAAGTAGGTAAAACTGCTCCGCCGATAACCAAAGGTAAAAAGTAGGTGGCAAGTGCTCTTACCACCTTATTTCAAAAACATATTAATTAAGCCCTTTCTCGTAAACTTCTTTTCTACTTAGCAATAATTTATTATTTATTATAATAATTCTTGATATATCAATGACAAGCTTATCTTTCAAAATAATTTCTTTATCGGGGTTAGCTTTTTCGTCTTCTTACTTTATATCGCTAGTTGCAGACCCAATTTCTCACAAAGTTTCAAAAAATTCAAACTTTGAATTTGTATCTATAAAAACTCCAAACAAATAAATAATCTTTTTTATTAAATTTTTTATTGATTCGATAGGCAATATATAAAACAAAAATATTTTTTTACTGTATTTATTAAGTTAAGAATATACTAGTCTAGCAGAACTAGCTAAATACCCTACCTAACAAGGGGGGTGTTTTTAGTTATTTCATTGGCACTTTTTTGTATAGAAGTAAAAAAATCTCTTTAATTTTTTATTTTATTATTATTTTCTCTCAAATTTGACTAGCTTTTATATTTTTCTTGTCGTGAAATTCTTTAAAATTCTGACGTATTAAATCACCAATTTTCCAAGCAAACTCAACTCGCGCACTTCAAGTCCTGCCATCTTCGCCGCCTCATCAAGCCATCGGAATCATAACATCCTCTTTTTTGCAACCGTTTCTTTTATTACCTATCCCTTCACATTTAAATGGACTTCTAAATTTAAATTGATCAACTCTACCTTGCCCATAATGTTGTCCAGTTGCTTTCAAATGTTTCTCTCATAGACCGCCCATTAATACTTTAAATAAACTTTTTACTTGTTTTTTTCACGCCTCAGCACTTTGCGATCCATTTGTTTTTCATAAAATACTCATTTGATCCAAAGAATCTTTAGCTCCTCTATTTCCCACTATACCTCTAGCAAAACTCAAAATCCCAGTACTATCTATTCCAAAATTCCAACCATGCCCCTTTCCTTCGTATTTTCCAGTAATATCAGTAAAAATTGCTTCATTAGATTTTTGATTATTTAAACCTATTGAAGCTTTTTTCAAGGGTTGCCCCCCCCAAATTGCATAAGAAGTGGGTATTGCGGCCCCGCCAACAACCAAGGGTAAAACAAAAGTAATAAATGTTCTTACCATCTCATTTCAAACATATTTTAGTTAAGCTTTTCTAATAAACTTCTCTTCTACTCAAACAATAATTTACTATTTATTATAACGATTTTCAATATTTTCATTACAAGATCATCTTTCAAAAAATAATTTCTCTTATATATTAAAAATCCATATAATTTTTAAAAAAATTTAAAAAATTGTTATAAATTAAATAAAACTAAAAATTTTTTAAGAACACGCGACAAGCGACGCATATTCTTGAGTTTTAATTTTTTATTTTGTTATTATTTTTTCCCAAACCTGACCAACTGATATTCTTTTTTTATCATTGAATTCTTTAAAATTTTGACGAACTAAATCACCAATTTTTCAAGCAAACTCAACTCTAGCGCTTCATGTCTTACCATCTTCTCCGCCTCATCAAGCCATTGGAAGCATAACATTTTGTTTTGTACAACCTTCTCTCTTTTTTCCATCATCGTTACATTTAAATTGGCTTCTAAATTTAAACTGTTCAATGTCATCTTGACCATATTTTTTTCCAGTAGTCTTCAAATGTTTTTCTCATAATTCTCCCATTAACACTTGAAACACTTTTTTTACATTTTTCTTTCATTCTTCGGCATTATCATTTACGCCATTCCACAACTCACTCATGTTATTCAATTGATCCTTTGCTTTACTGCCCATTATACCTCTAGCAAAACTAAGAATCCCCGTACTATCTATCCCAAAATTTCATCTATATTTCTTAGGTTCATATTTTCCGGAAATGTCAGTAAAAACGGCCTCTTTAGTTTCCACATTTTTAATTCCTTGTAAAGAATCTTTTAAAGGGCGCCCCCCCCAGATTGCATAGGAGGTAGGCACAACTGCTCCCCCAATGACCAAAGGTAAAGCAAAGGTAGCAATAGTTCTTACCATATTATGTCAATTTCAAAAAATCTAAGTCTTTATTCAGAATTATCATTCAATAACAATAATTTATTCTTCATTATAACAATTTTCGATATTTTCATTACAAGATCATCTTTCAAAAAATAATTGCTGCGACAGGATTAGATTTTTCACTCCTCTTGCTGCATCTATTAAGCATAAACTAATTTAACATAAATAACTAAATATCCTCTTTTTTAGGTAGGGCATTTTTAATTACTATTCGCTAAACACTAAAGTCTTTTTAATTTCTTTTATTTATTCGATTACAAAATTGAAACCGAAATATTCTTATATATTAAAATCCACATAATTTTTGAAAATTTAAAAAAATCTATTACAAATAAAAATTAAAAATTTTTATCAGAAAATACGCTAAATAACGCATTTTTTGGAGTTTTAGTTTTTTTAATTTATTCTTACTTTAATATTTACCTTTTTTAAAGAGAGGATTTTAATAGTCAGGAATTGTGATTAATTTTTTATTTTATTATTATCTTCTCTCAAATTTGACTAGCTTTTATATTTTTTTTGTCATGAAATTCTTTAAAATGTTGACGTATTAAATCACCAATTTTTCAAGCAAACTCAACTCGTGCACTTCAATTTTTGCCATCTCACCAAGCCATTGGAAGCATAACATCTTCTTTTTGGCAACCTTCTCTTTTATCTCCTACCTCCCCACACTTAAATGGACTTCTAAATTTAAATTGATCAACTCTACCTTGTCCATGTTTTTGTCGAGCAATTTCCAAATGTTTCTCTCATAATTCACCCATTAACACCTTAAACACATTTCTTACTTGTCCCTTTCATTTTTCAGCAGTATCCGATCCATTTCCATTTACTTTCCATAGAAATTCCATTTCATTTAAAGTTGTTTTTGCGTTTTTGTTACCAACTAATCCCCTAGCAAAACTTAAGATTCCAGTGTTACTTATTACAAAATTCCAACCATGTTTCTTAACTTTAAATTTACCAGCCACATTTGTAAAAACTATCTCTTTATTTTCTCCATTCTTTAAACCTATTGCAGCTTTTTTCAAAGGTTGCCCCCCCCAGATTACATAAGAAGTAGGTATAGCGGCGCCACCAACCACCAAAGGTAAAACAAAAGTGACAAGTGTTCTTACCATCTTATTTAAAAAATATTAATTAATCCTTTCTAATAAACTTCTCTTCTACTTAACACAATAGTTTACTCTTTATTATAACGATTTTCGATATGTTCGTGATAAGCTTATCTTTTAAAATAATCGATTCAATTGGATTAGCTTTTTCATCATTTTACTGCGTCTGTTAAGTATACACTAATTTAACAAAACTCACTAAATGCCCTATCTAAGGGGGGATATTTTTTAATTTTTTATATAGAAATAAGAAATTTTTTTAATTTCTTTTATTTAATTACAAAACTGAAATATTCTTTAAATAAAAAATAACTTTTCCTATATATTAAAAATCCATATAATTTTTAAAAAAAAATTTAAAAAATTGTTATAAATTAAACAAAACTAAAAATTTTTTAAGAACACGCGCCGATCGGCACATATTATTGAGTTTTAATTTTTTATTTTGTTATTATTTTGTCCCAAACTTGACCAACCGATATTCTTTTTTTATCATTAAATTCTTTAAAGTTTTGACGAACTAAATCACCAATTTTTCAAGCAAACTCAACTCTAGCGCTTCAGGTCTTACCATCTTCACCTCCTCATCAAGCCATTGGAAGCATCACATTTTGTTTTTTGCACTCCTCTCTTTTACTTCCATCATTTTTACATTTAAATTGGCTTCTAAATTTAAACTGTTCAATGTCATCTTGACCATATTTTTTTCCAGTAGTCTTCAAATGTTTTTCTCATAATTCACCCATCAACACTTGAAATACTTTCTTTACATTATTCTTTCATTGCTCTGCATCATTATTACCATTTACTTTTCATAGTGAACTCATGTCTTGTAATTTATCCTTAGCTCCTTTACTTCCCATTATACCTCTAGCAAAACTAAGAATCCCCGTACTATCTATCCCAAAATTTCATCTATATTTCTTAGGTTCATATTTTCCGGAAATGTCAGTAAAAACGGCCTCTTTAGTTTCCACATTTTTAATTCCTTGTAAAGAATCTTTTAAAGGACGCCCCCCCCAGATTGCATAGGAGGTAGGCACAACTGCTCCCCCAATGACCAAAGGTAAAGCAAAGGTAGCAATCGTTCTTACCATCTTATGTCCATTTCAAAAAAGCTAAGTCCTTATTTCCAATTACCATCTAATAATAATTTATCATTCATTATAACAATTTTCGATATTTTTAATACAAAATCATCTTCCAAAAAATAATTGATGAGATTAGATTTTTTTATTCTTACTGCACTTTATTGAACATATACTAATTTAATAGAACTAAACTAAATACCCTACTTAAAAAAGGAGAGGTATTTTTATAATGACTTCACCAAAAACTGAAGTTTTTTAATTTCTTTTATTTATGCGATTAAAAAACTGAAACCGAAATACTTTTTAAATAAAAAATATATTAAAAAATCCATATAATTTGTGAAAATTTGAAGAATTGTTACAAGCAAAATTAAAAACTTTTTGTCAAAACACGCGCAAAAAGGCGCATGTTTCGGAATTTTAGTTCATTTTTTTGTTAATATTTTTCAAAATTTACAAATTATTTACTCTCAGTTTAAAAAAATTCTAATAGTTAAAGATTTTGATTAATTTTTTATTTTATTATTATCTTCTCCCAAATTTGACTAGCTTTTATATTTTTCTTATCATGAAATTCTTTAAAGTGTTGACGTATTAAATCACCAATTTTTCAAGCAAATTCAACCCGCGCGCTTCAATTATTTCCATCTCATCAAGCCATTGGAAGCATAACATCTTCTTTCTTGCAACTTCCCCTTTTATCTCCCAATTCCCCACATTTAAATGGACTTCTAAATTTAAATTGATCAACTCTACCTTGTCCATGTTGTTGCCCAGCAACTTTTAAATGTTCTTCCCATAACTCACCCATCAATACCTTAAACACTTCTCTCACTTGTACCTTTCACTGCTCGGCATTTTGCGATCCATTTACATTCCAGAGGAAGCTCATGTCCCTTAAAGTTTCTTTAGCATCTTTATTGCCAACTAATCCCCTCGCAAAACTCAAAATTCCAGTATCATTTATCTTGAAATTTCATCTATGTCTTTTAAATTCATATTTACCAGTTATATTGGTAAAAACTACTTCTTTATTTTCCCCACTCCTTAAACCTATTGCAGCTTTTTTCAAAGGTTGCCCCCCCCAGATTGCATAAGAAGTGGGTATCGCAGCTCCACCAAAAACCAAAGGTAAAACAAAGGTGGCAATGGTTCTTACCATCTTATTTCTATTTCAAAAAAGCTAAATCTTTATCTCCAATTATCATCCAACAGCAACAATAATTTATTCTTCATTATAATAATTTTCGATATGTTATTTACAAGTACATTTTTCAAAATCGCCGCTTCATTAGCAGTAGCTTCTTCAGCGTCTTACTTTATATCACTAACTGCGGACCCAACTTCCCACAAAATTTCAAAAAATTCAAACTTTGAGTTTGTATCTATAAAAGATTCACAGTAAAATGATTTTTTACTACGTTATTTTCTTTTAAACTAAGGTAATCTAACTTCCCTTTCGGGAAGTTTTAGTAAGTAAATTCTAACTAAAGAAGATAAAAAATAAAAGTAAATATTTGACTATTACATTTTTTTTGAAATATTTTTAATTAATTCAATAAAACACCTTTTTTTCGCTTTAATTTAGTATTTATTCTGAATTAATTACACCTATACTAATCTAAAAGAAATTATTGAATGTCCCCCCCTAGGGGGGGTAGTATTTTTACTATCTAACTAATCTTTTTTATAAAAATAAAAAGTCTTTTTTACTTCTATGTACTAAATAATAAAATGGCGGGGGTGGCAGGACTCGAACCCGCAACACTCAGTTTTGAAGACTGATGTTCTGCCAATTGAACTACACCCCCAACCTCTCAAAAAGAGGAAAAAAATAAATTATGGCGGAATAGAGAGGATTCAAACCTCCGCATAGAGTAAACTCTATCTAACAGCTCTCCAAGCTGCCCTCTTAAATCACTTGAGTACTATTCCAGATGTAGCACCCTCTACTTTCTATCTTAGCCCTTCATTTATCTGATTTAACTAAAACTTTGATTATCACTAAGAAAAATTTATATAAATTTAAGAATTTAGATTTACCAAAATTCCTATAGTTAGAAATATTGGTATAACCAAATTTAACTAAATATTTATCAAGAAATATAACCAAATTTAAAAAATCTATTCTTGTTTTAAATAAAACAGAAGCACTTTTTTTATGTCCTCCCCCTTTAAAGAGTTTGGCAATACTATCTATTGCTAACTCCTTAGATCTAATAGAACATTTTCATCTATCAAATGATTCATCTTGAATTAAAATGGCCCATATTTGAATTCCTTCTATTCCTTCGAGATTAGTAATCGCAGATAAATAATCTTGAATTTCATATTTTTTCAATAGTGAAGCTTTAACTATTGAAAAAGCTAATCCATTAGGAGTTACTCTAATATTTCTAACTATTTCTTGATCAAATAATTTTTTATTTAAAGAATTTTCTGAAATTACACTATTAATTTCTTTTCGATTAATTCCTTTTTCAAGAAATTTTCATAAAACATAAAAAGTTTGAGGAGTTAAATGATCTTTAAAAAAATTACTATCAGTAATTACTCCAGCATATAAATATCTAGCTATTCTAGGATCAAAATTTAATTTTTTTTCAGATTTTTCAAATATTAAGAATAATTCTCCTAATATTTCTGCAGTAGAAGAATAAGAATGATTAATAAATTCTAATTGAGCGAAAGCATCCATTTTCGGATGATGATCAATAATAATTAATTCATTACAAAAATAGTGTTTTTGAGTTAATACTCTTTCTTGATTAGGAGTATCAACTATAATTCCTAAACTTTCTTTTAATTCCTTTTCAGGAAATTCTGTTAGAATTTCACCATCTTTTCAATTAAAGAGATATTTTTCATTCTTGCTCATCTCTTCAGGATAAATTCAAAGAGCAATTATTTTGTTTTTGAAATTTATATTTATTCAATAATAAAGAGAAAATAATGATGCATAAGCATCATAATCAGGCTTAATATGCAAAAAAATAGAAATATATTCATATTCATCAATTTTATGGAGAAATTTTTCTCCAAAATCTTTAATTAATCTTCTATTAATTAATTCAGCTCTTCCCATTTATCTAAATTTAAAGGAATACAGTTATTTATTTAATTACTTTGACTTCTTTCTAAAACAACTAACTTCCAGTTTATTGTTATCTTCTTTAGATTTACTTTTAATACAGGTCATTGAATCAGATTCAGTAATTCAAGTTTTTTCATAATTTGATTCTTCATTTCCCAATAAACCATATCTACCAATAATGCCTGTAAAAACATATTCATCTGAAGAAATTCACATTCAAATATCTGGTTTAGATTCCAATTTATTTCACATTTTTTGATTACTTATTAAATCACAATTAACTGTGATCGCTTCAGGTATTAAATCTCTTCCATCGTCTAATATTTTTTTACAAATTTTTTTATTATCTTTGCCGTTTTCAATATATTCAGAAAGTAATTTCTCATTTTTATTTTCTGAATGTTTTTTCAAAATTGTTTGATTTTCTTTTGAATAATAAAGAGTTGTCAAAGTAATAACAGAAGCTCCCGAACCTATTAGTGCAATAGGCAACAAAACTTTTAAATAATGCAATTTAATTATTTATTTTTAAAAAATTTCTAATTTTTCTATAAAAATTCTATTCAACAAATCTTTTTTAGTTCTATCCAATATTTCTATTTTTGACTGTAAATTTTCAATTTTTAATTGAATATTTTCACAAAAATCATTAAATTTTTCTAAAGTTTTGTCATCTGGGATTAGTATTTCAAGATTTTTAATTTTGGACGGCGTTAAACATCTTAGTTGTATACTAGAAACTACAATTTGGTTTAATCTTGGAATATGAATATTTTTTAAAGATTCAAAAATTAAATAAAAATATTCAATATCCTTAGGTATTAATATAAAAACTCCATTACTAGCTTCGAATTTTCCTCTAAAAAGTTTTGTGTGAAAATTTGTCCCTCCTTGAGATATAAAAATAGCAGCAGAGTTTTCACAAAAAGTTGAAGATCTTTTTGTATCAAATGAAGAAGTAAAGAAAGGATACACATTTTCACCATATATATATATATATATATTGATTTTGTAACGCGTGACTTGCTGGTTTTGTTCCTTTTGTAATGCTAGCCATTTCTTCCAGTTTTAATCTTTTTCAATTATTTTGGAAATTATTTAGTAATAATTTTTTATAAAAATAAGTTCTTAAAGCTTCTAATAACTCAATTTGTCGTTCATTATTTTCAGATAATTCATCATAAGCAGAAAGAATATCTCCAATTTTTTGTTGAATTTGAAATAAAGGGTAAGGAAATTTAACAATTTTTAATCTTTCCGTAGTTAAAGAAAGTCTAGTGGTGGCACTCTTGGCGAGAGCAAGGCAAGAATCTTTTATTTGAGAAAAATCAAAACAATATTTGATGAATTTTGGATCTGAAATCCCTTGATAGGAATTGAAGCCATGTATATGACAGGATAAACAAGAGGTCTTACTCAGTAAAGCAGAATCGGCAATATTTCCTTCACTAGAAATACATACAGTATTTATAGGGAACAATTTTCCTTGTTTTAAACCTTTTTGGTTATAAAATTTTTTTACTTTTCTTATAAAAAGCCTTGATGATTTGCAATCTTGTGTTTCTACAAAAGGTATATTTCCATTTTCAAAAAGAGTTGGGTCATTTTTTGGATAATGAGTTTGTTTACCTCTATTAAATGTTCCTAATTTATCTAAAGTCGTTAATTCTCACTTATACATTTATAAAAAAATACTTAAATGGAATTAAAAAATAATTTAATAACTTAAAGAATTTTCTTTTATTTTTTAAAAAATAGAAAAAGTTTCTAATAAAAAATTAAGCTATTGATTTTTGTTATTTTAAAGAGTTATAGAGCAATTAAGACTACTTACTATTTTTTACCAAGCCTATTAAATCAACCAATTCCTTGATAATTTTTTCAGATATAGTGTTTTCAACTTCATATTCAAGCGCTTTTTGCTCTTTTTCCCATAATTCTTTATTTTGTTCTATAGCTCTTTGATTCAATTGAAAATATCAGCTTTGCCCTCGGCTTCTATTTTTAACGTTTTTTAAATTCTCGTAACGAGAATATCTCTCTTGGAACTTCTGCAATTTTTCTTCTCCCAGTATTGCTGCCAGAAGATTCTCTCCACTTTTTTTACTTCCATCTAATCATTGTGATAAATTTAAAGACCTATCAATCATACTATATTCAATCTTTCTAAGGGCAGAAACATTTGATTTTCGTTTCTCAACACTTAAATCATCTAATTCGAGTTTTCCCTCATTTCCTTTTATTTGTTCAAGTTCTTTCAATAATTTTTGTTTTTCATCTTCCAATTCACTATATCTTTTATAAAAGTTATAGATAGCTCCTCTCTTTCAAAAATTTCCATTATTAGACCTAACTTGACCAAGTGCCCCTCCTCTTCCTTGTTTATTCTCTCTTAATTTAATTTCTCCCAAAATCTTCTTGAAGTTATTGCGATAATTATTTAAATACCTATTGTATTCCTCTAACTTCTTCTTCACTTTTTCTCCAATTTCATTAATTCTATCTCCATCGGAATTTCCACTAACAACTCCTTGAACTATTTCTTGAAAGCTGTTAATATTAACCTTTCCTGTTGAAACCTTTAATAAAATAGGCTCATTAAAGCTATTGATTTGTAAATTTTTCGAAAAATCATTTTTAGGAAAATTTACCTCCATTTTTTCTTTAATTGTTTTAGATGAAAAATTATTTAAATTAACAGATTTACCTTTATTAGATAAGTCTTTTAAAGTTACTAAATATTTTCCTCCCCCCCCGCAAAAGGAATATTCGGAATTAAAAATCCTGAATTTTTATTGTTTGGAGATAAAAAATATCAGAAATTCCCTCCAGCTAACAAAGGAAATAACGAATAAATTCCATATTTGTAATTCAAAAAAATAGTTATTAATTATTCAATTTTTTCACTAGTTTCTCAATAACTAAGATAATTGCTTAAAAATATTTTCTTTAAAAATCATTTCAAATAAATCTTCTTTAAATTTTTATCTAAAAAAATAATTAATGGAGATTGAATCTCCACTAATTTCGCCCCTAAATCAACCTTTTAAAGAAAACCATTATCAAACAATTCTTATATTTCTAGGTCTTATGATCAATACCAATTTTTCTAAGATCATCTCCCGCAAACTTTGAGCAACTTATTTCAAATCTATCATGTGAATTTTCAAATTGTTTCTTATTGCATTGAAAACCATTATTAGTTTTTCAAATATTCCCTTCCATTTCATCTCCCAATAAGTTATATCTAGTCAACACCCCAGAAAAACTATCTGATAAAGTTCATAATCAAATATTCGGCCTAGAATTTATTGATTTATCTAAAACTTTATTACTTATCAATTTGCAATCAACTTCTACGGCGTCAGGAATAAAATTTCCAGACTCTTCTATTCTTTTACAAATTGTTTTGCCTTTTTCACCTTGTTCAATATATTCAGAAAGAACCTTCTCGTTCTTTTTTTCTAAATTTTTATCTAAAACTGTTTGATTGCCCCTAGGATAATAAAGGGTTGTAAAGGCAATAGCAGTTGCTCCTCCACCACTCAATGAAATAGGTAATAAAAAATTTAAATATTTCAATTTATCTAATTATTTTTTAATTAGTGTTTTACTTCAGGTGTAGGGCATACAATAATTAATCTTTTTGTAAAAATCCTTCAATTAATAGGAAAATTATTTTATTAATTTATTAATTCTTCTAATTTTTAGTAATCTTTCCTCATTGATTGCCGTAAAAACGGCTTTAAAAAATTTAAAAAAACTAATTAAATATTGAATATTTCGAGCTTAATTTTTATAAAGAAGGGAATCCATATCTAATTCAATTTAGATCTTTAGGGGTCATTGGAGGACTTATTCCTCTAATGATATATTTTTTATACCATTCTTCCGCATAATCAATCACTTTTTTAAAAGCTTGTAAATCTATATTCATTTCTTCAATAACTACGACTTGAGGATTTTCCTTTCCTAACTCCTTTTTGGGAGTGGGATTGAAATTTTCAGGCTTTAAATAATTATTTTGATTTAAAAAGGCTATACAAAAATAACCTTTTTCAATGCCCCTTAAATAAAGATATAAAGCTAATTGATATTGATATTCTTCAGGTATTTTCAATTCATTATTCGAGAAAGCAAACCATTTATGAATATTTCCCTTATATTCCTTAATTATTGGAATTCCCTTAATATCTTTTACTAATTGAAATTCATTATCCTTGAAATCTCAAGAATAACTGTCTAAGGGTGTAGTTTTAATTTCAATAATTGATTTAACTTTGCCATTTTCAAATTCTTCTCCATCGGGAATTCCCCCAAAAATCTCATTATCTGGAAACAAATCATATTGAATTTCATCTGCATTATAGGACTTAAAATGCTTTCTTAATTCTTTTTTCGCATATGTTAATAATGTTTTTTCAATTACTGTTCCAGCATTAGAAAAATAAGGTTCTATTTCGCTATCTACAAAACCTAACATTTCGCATCAAATCTGAAAAGGAGTTTTATATTTATTTCTTCCTATTACAGCTGCAATTCTTGAACCTGTAATTTTTCGTCTATATTTGGCAGATTTAAATCTGCCTAACTTAGTCAAAGAAATTTGATTATTAGCAAAATAAAAATCATCAGGATAAAAATAATTCTTGAACTTCATTAAAAGAACTTAAAAATTATTTTTTTAATAATTTCTATATTTATAAATAACAATATTTTATTAAGAAGGTTTTATAACTAAATTAATTATTTTTCCATAAACAATTATGTATTTATTTAAAAAAACTTCTTTAAGTAAATTTTGACCTAATTCACTTCCTTTTAAATAAGCCATAATTTCTTCATCTTCTTTTAATTCACTAGGAATTTGCAAACTTCCTTTATATTTATTATTTACTTGAACAGAATAATTTAAAAAAGAAGGAGGTTTACTTTCCTCTTGAGAGGGCCAAGAAGAAAGATAAACAGACTCATTATTATCTAATATTTCTCTTCAAATTTCTTCTGCGAGTGAAGGAGCTAAATAACTTAAAAATTGAATAAAAATTGAATGTTCAACTCTATTTTTATTTTCTTTTTCTTTCAAATAATTGAAAAAAATCATTAATTCTGAAACTAAAACATTGAATTTAAAAGAATTAATACTATATTCAACTTTTTCTATAAATTCATTAAGTTTTGAATTATTAAGATTTTTTTCAATTAATTTATTCTTGGTTTCGAGGAAATAAGAATAAATTTTCTTATTTCAAGCAGAAAAAGTGGACAATTGCCTATTATCTCAATATTGAGTAAGTTCCAAAGGACCTAAAAAAGCTACAGCGAGCCTAGTAATATCTCCTCCCCATTCTTTCAGTAGTTCTTCTACTGAAAGATAATTATTTTTAGATTTTGACATTTTTTTACCATCTTCTCCTAAAATCATACCTTGATTAACTAATTTCTTAAAGGGTTCAGAAATACCTTTAAGATTTAGGGCTGAATGAATTACTTTATACCAAAATCTAGCATAAATTAAATGCATAGTTGCATGTTCTTGTCCCCCAATATAAAGGTCGACAGGCATTCATCTTTCTATTAAATCTATAGCTTCTTTGCTTTTTAAGGGGAGATACGAATCTCCCTTTTTAAGTAAATAAGCTAAATAATATCAAGAAGAAGCTGCTCAGTTAGGCATTGTATTAATATCGCGCTTAAAACCCTTTTGAAAATTAACCCAATTTTCATAATGTGCTAATGGTGCGTGATATTTTTTATCAGTATTTTCAATATTTTTATAAGGAGGCAAAACTAAAGGGAGTTTTTCTTCCAAAAAAATATGCCCTTCTTCGTCATAATAAATTGGGAAAGGTTCTCCCCAATATCTTTGTCTCGAAAAAACTCAGTCTTGTAATTTAAAAGTAATTACTTTAGATAAGATTTCCCAATTTAAAAAAGAAGGGATTCTTTTTTTTGCTACAAGATCACTATAAATTGGATGTAATTCTTTTTCTGAAATATTTTCTCCTTCTCTATATTTAATAGGTATTTTGTTTAAAGTTTGAGCATCATTGTAATAAAAAAGAATTTCATTATCTTTGACTGGATGTTTTAACTCCAAAAGATTAAATATTTCAGAATTTTTATAAATATAAAAGCCAGAAATAGCTCTAAGTTTATCTATATCTTCTTCTAAATGTTCAAAAATTCTGCCTTTAAGCTTTAAAGAAAATTTAAAAGCTTCTTTTTCGCCTATTCATTCTTCTTGTATTTTTTTAATTCGGTCAGATCACTCTAAAAGAGATAAATCTTTTTTAAGTAGATGAGCAAATTCTGTAATTTTTAATACCCATTGTTTTAATTTTTTATTAATAACTGGATAATCTCCCCTATTTGAGTAGAATTTACCATCTTTTCCTTGATATATCTCTTCATTAGCTAAAACAGTATGTAATTCCTCTACTCAATTGACTTGTTTAGCTTCTAATGAAGCTAAACCTCTATTATAGAATAAAAGAAATAATTCTTGAGTAATTGCATAATAATTTGGATCAGTGCTATTTATTTCTTTTTCAAAGTCATAACTAAAGAATAATGACTTTAATTCTTCCCTAAATTTAGTAATATTTTTTTCAGTAAAAATGCTGGGATCAGCCTTATTTTGAATGGCATATTGTTCTGCTGGCAGTCCAAAAGCATCCCAACCCATTGGATGTAAAACCGAAAAACCTTTCATTTTTTTATATCTAGCTATTATGTCAGAAGCTAAATATCCTTTAACATGACCTATATGTAATCCAGCCCCAGAAGGGTATGGAAACATGTCTAAGATATAAAACTTAGGCTTATTTAAATCATCGACAAAACTATAAGTTTTTTCTTCATCTCATTTTTTAACTCACTTTTGTTCTAATAATTTAAAAAAATTTTGCTCCCCATTGGGAGCTTTAGAAGAATTATTACTCAATTAAAGAGTTTTTCTTGAGAAACTCATTGAACAATTTCCGTGGCTATTTTTAGGAAAAGCTATTACTTCCCTTATATTTTGAAGATTCAATAATTCTGATAAAAATCTATCTCAACCTATAGCTATTCCTAAATGAGGAGGAACACCATATTCTAAAGCTTCTAAAAATCAACCAAATTCTTCCTTAATTTCTTCTTTTGAATAACCAAGAATAGTGAAAATTTTTTCTTGCAATTCAGCTTTAAAAATTCGTTGCCCTCCGGAAGCTATTTCAACTCCATTTAAAACTAAATCATATCCATGAGATTTTCAATCTAAATAAGAAGGATTTTCTAAACTGTCTTGAATTGGTAGTGTAAAAGGGTGATGACAAGTACTTAATTTTCCATCTTCTCCTTCCTCAAAATATGGCCAATCAATTATTCAGAGAAATGAATAAGAATCATTTGCTCAATTTTTATCGTTTTTCTGCAAATATCTAATTAAAGAAGTTCTTAAAGTTCCCATTTTTAATAATTTTTCTTTTCTATCTTCTTTATTAGCTAATAAATAAAACAAATAATAGTTATCTTCAGAATATTCCAATTTTTCCGAAAAAGAAGATATTCATTTATCATAATTACCTCCTATTATTTTTTCTCTTGTTCTGTAAATATAGTTAAAATCTCAACCTATTTCATTTTTTAATTCTTCAATATTTAATTCCATTTTTTCTACTTTAAGAACAAAACAATATTCTGCTGGCAGAGCTTCAAAAGATCGAAAATTACTAAATAAATTGAAAATGCAAGGAGAAAATCTAAGGTCTGGTTTGTCAGTGCCATATTTTTCCATTGCTTCTTCATAACTAAGTCTCTTAAAAGGTATAGAAGGAAAATCTGCTTTTATTAATTTTTTAACCAAAAAAATTAATAAACCTTCTATTATTTCGAATAATTTTTCTTGAGTAGAAAAAGAAAGCTCTAAATCAAGCTGTGAAAATTCATATTGTCTATCTTCTCTCATTTTTTCAGCTCTAAAACTAGTAGCAAATTGAAAATATTTTTCAAACCCTCCAATCATTAATAATTGTTTATAAATTTGAGGGGATTGCGCTAATGTAAAGCTTTTTGGAACATTTACATTTTCTTGAGTCTTAAATGTTTCTGCTCCTTCTCTAGAAGAAAAAGAAAGAATAGGAGTGGTAATTTCATGAAAATCTAAATTATGTAAATAAGAAGAAGCAAGAAATTTAGCTTTAGAACAAAAAGCTAAATTTTTATGGAGCTTATCTCTTCTTAAATCTAAATAACGATATTTCATTCTGAATTTTTCTTCACTAATTTTTTCTTCACTTAAATCTATTGGAAGAGCTTTTGCAATACTTAAAAGTTCAATACTTTCTCCTATAAGTTCAAATTCTTCAGAATTTCTCTTTTGAGAAAGTATTCCTTGAATTAAAACAGTACTTTCTCTAGTTGGAAGTTCTATCTCTTTTTTTTGAAAAACTACCTGAATTTTTCCACTACTATCTCTAATAACTAGAAAAACCAACTCTTTTAATTTTCTAACTATTTCAACAAAGCCAGCAATAACAACTTTTTGATTTAAGGGGAGAGTTAAATCAGAAATTAATATTCTTTTTTCTAATAATTTCAAATTAATTGTCAAATTCAACGGTTCTTTTAACTTTTTGTATTAAGACCTCTTTATTGTCTAAAGGAAGAATTATTTGATAATTCTTATATTGCCTTTTTAAGATAATTTCTTTATTTAAGCTTTCTTTCTCCCCATAAATTAACAATCATTTAATTCCTAGTTTTTCAGAATATTTGAAATGAGAAGCTAAATCTTGAGAATCTCAATTTGTTTCTACTTTAACTCCTTCATTTTTTAAATCTTGAATTAAATTCAAGATTTTACTTTCCACTTTAGGAAGTAAATAACAAACATAAATTATTTCTTCTTTGTTCCTCAAAAATGGCCATTCATAATTAACTTCATTTAAAGCTAGTTGTAATCTATCAAAGCCAATAGCCATCCCTAGGGATGGGACTGCCTTTTTTTGCGCTTTACCAGTCTGAAATTTATCAAACAATTCATCATATCTTCCCCCTCCAGCTATTGCCAAATCATTTATCTGCCATTCAAAAACTATTCCTGTGTAATAATCTAAACCTCTAACTAAATTCTCATCTCATTGATATTTAAGATTTAGAGATCTTAAGCACTTTTGAATCTCTTTTATTCTTTCTTTCTCTTCTTCTGAAAAAAAATGAGATATTTTAGGAGCATCTTTTATGATTTTTAATTTAGAAACTTGCTTATCATCCAATATTCTTATTGGATTATTAATAATTCTTTCTTTGGATATTTGATTCAATTTATCAGAATGTTCAGTAAAATATTTGGTCAATTCTTTGGATCACTCTTTTTTAATTTTTGAAGAAGAAAGATAATTAAGTTTCAAAATGGGATTAAGTCCCAACTTTTCTCTTAGAAATTTATTCATTGAAAAAATAAGTTCTACTTCATAAAAAATTGAAGAAGCATTCACAATTTCTATCCCAAATTGAGTAAATTCTCTATATCTCCCTTTTTGAGGTCTTTCATATCTAAAACATTGTGTTAAATAGCAAAATTTTAAAGGAGAAGAAACTTTATCTAATGCTTTTTGATTAATAACTTCTCTGGCTATAGAGATTGTTCCTTCGGGCTTTAAAGCATATTTTTTACCTTCTAAAAAAAATATTTCTTTTTCAAGAATATTTTCTCCAACCTCATTACTTCCAACAAAAAGATCACTATATTCGATTGTTGGTAATTGAATTTCTAAAAAATTATTTTTTTGAGCTCACTCAAGCAAAAGATTTCCTAAATGTTTTCGTTGTTCTAGCTCATCTCCTTGAAAACTTCTAGTCCCTCTTGCTGGAGCAAACATTATTTTTTTAAATGTTGAGTTTCTAAAAAATTCTTAAAATTAGTATTTTTTAATTTATTTAATTATTGCAGCTGAAATAGCTCTAAGGAAAATTGGTTCAGCGGCCAAAGGTCTGGAATTAAATTCTGGATGATATTGAACTCCCACGAAGAAAGGATGATTTTTTAATTCAATTCCTTCTAAAATATCATCCTTTCAAGCAGATAAAACTAAATCAGAATTTTTAAATTCTTGATTTTCTTCCGCTAATTTTTTATTAAAAATATATCTACTTCTATGTCTAGCATCCTTTTTAGAAGCTCCATAAATCTTATGTAATAATGTATTTTCTGAGAAAGTAACTTTTATCTCCCCTAATCTCATTTCTTTACTATCTGATCAAGGAATAATTATTGGATAGCTAGTATTAGGATTTATCTCTACACTATTAGCATCTTCAATTTTTAAAGCATTTTTAAAAAATTCAATTATTGCTAATTGCATTCCAAAACAAATACCTAAAAAAGGTACATTTTTCTCTCTAGCATATTTAATTGCTAAGAAAATACCTTTTAAAGATTTTTCTCCAAAACCCGGAGGAATACAAATTAAATTGAACCTTTTCAATTGATCTTCTGTTTTTAAATTCTCGGATTTTAAAACAGAAATATCTAATTCAGCAGAAAGTTCATATCCTGCAAATTTCAACGATTGAATAATAGAATAATAGGATTCGGGACAAGAAGAATATTTTCCAACAATCGCAATTTTTAATTTATGTTTTTTATTAGCTTTAATAGAATCATTAAATTTTTTTCAATTACTTAATGCTCCTTCCTTGAGGGAATGATTGGTTTTCAAATTTAATAAGAAAGATAATTTAGAAAATAATTTTTCTTTTTCATATAAATGTAAAGGAATTTCAAAAATATCTAATTCATAGGAAGAAGAAAAAATATTTTCTCTAGGAATTTGAGGGAAATTAAAGCTTATTTTTGAAATTTCTATTTCACTTAAATTAGTATTACCTTTTAGTATTAAAATATCGGGAGTAATCCCGACTTCTTTCAATATAGCTAAAGAATGTTGAATGGGTTTAGTTTTTTTATCTCCATTGTAATTTAAAGATAAAACTGGAGCTAAATGGACAAAAATCATATCATTTTTTATTTGATTTTTTAAATATTCAGCAGCCAATAAAAAGGGTTTTTGCTCTAAATCAGAAACAGTTCCTCCCAACTCAACTAAAAGAATTTCAGTATCTGTATTTTCAAAATATTTAAATTTTGAGACAATTTCCTGAATTACATGAGGGACTATCTGAACTGTTTCCCCATTATATTCTCCATTCATCTCTTTTTTTAGGACATTGTAGAATATTTTTCCAGCTGTACAGCAAGAGGCAGCACTTAATTCAATTCCTAAAAATCTTTCATAATGTCCTAAGTCTAAATCAGTTTCTTCCCCATCTTTAGTAACAAAAACTTCTCCATGTTGATTTGGAGATAAAAATTTGGAGTTGTAATTTAAATAAGGATCGAATTTCAAAACACTACATTTGAAGCCTTCAAATTGTAGTACTTTTCCAATTGAAGAAAGAGCAACTCCCTTACCTAAAGAAGAATAAACACCACCAGTTAAAAAAATAATTTTCATATTTATTTATTCATAATACTTAATAAAGAGTGGCTTCAAAATTATAAATCTTGATAACTTCCCCCTCAATTCCCCCATTTTTTTTAATGATTTTCATTATTTCTTCAAGTTTTAATTTTTCTTTTAATCTTTCTAAATTATGTCAAGTAGTTTGTGGAATTCTAGAAGTTCAATAATTTAATCTACTAGATTGAATTTCTCAAATATTCTCATTTTTTGATATTTTTAATTCTTCTTTTTCGGGAAAAATTTCATCAGAATATTCTATATATCCTTCTGAATCAATATTTTGATCACTTTTAAAAGAAGGTAGTCCTTGAAATTTAGAAAATTCTTCATTTAATTTAGAAAGCAAAAAAGAATTTTTTGCTTCTAAAGGAATAAAAAAACAATTACTTTTATTTTTTTGATTTTCTTTTATATTATCTGTATAAACTATTTTTAAAAGATATTCAAAACCTTTATTTTGTAATTTTTTTTCTATAGAGGATAATAATTTTTCTAGTTTTTCTAAAAAATCATAATGAAGAATACATATAAATAATCTACATAAATCTAAATGAGAAGAATAAAAATTATTTAACTTTTCTTTTTCAAATATTTCAACTGGAAAATCAAAAAATTCTATTCTGTTATTTTGAAAATAAATCTCTTCTTTAGAATTTTCTCAATACTTTTGTAATTCAGTTTCTTCAATGTTTAATAAATTAAGCACTCCTACTCGCTTAAATTCTGAATGAAGTAATAAAATTTCTTTTTTTTCCCCTTCTTCTCCTAATTCATAAAGTTGAGGAGCTTGATATTTTGAACTTTTAAAAGATTTATTACCTCTGCCTCCTCTGCCTCCTCTGCAAACTGGAAAATCTTCAGAATTAGGAAGAATAGTTATTTTTTTAATTTTTTTTGATAAATCATAAATTTCAGTATTTTCTGGAATACTAATAAAAACATCTTTCCCTGAAAGTCCGGTTTTTCCTTCTTTTCTTCCTGGGCTGCCATTTTCAGCTTTTCAAAAATATTTAGTAATTGAAGAATAATCAGATAATTTTTTATTAATACTTAAAAAAATAGTTCCTCCGTCCCCACCATTTCCACCACTAGGGCCCATTCTAGTGTTGTATCTATTACTTGCTCAAGAAATTATTCCATCTCCACCCCTTCCAGCCTGTAGTTTTAGTTTTATAAAAAGATTGTTCAATTATTTTCTCAAAAACAATTGGCTTTTTTACTTTATTTACTTTTATAAGTAAGATTAATTGGGCCTCAACCGCCCATATAATTTATCCATTGATAAAGTAAAAAATTAAAAAAAGCAGTTAAAAACAAAATTGCTCCAACAAAACCACAGGAAATAATGAAATAGTGAAAATATTTAGTCTTATATAAATAATTAATATTTATGAAATAAAAAATTCCTAGTATTATGTAAGGAAATACTATTGCTATACATGCAATAGCAGAAAGAATTACTATTGCATATGTTCAATTAGAAAAGAAATTTATGTGTTCGCTGGCAAATCTGACTTTTTCTCAATTAAATAAAAAAGTTTTTCCAAATAATAAAAAACCCAACATAGTCAATAAAAGAACAGCTCCATATATTTCAAATTTTTTAAGTTTGTCAAAATTTTGTGGAGCTTTAAGAGTTATTTCTACAAAACCATTAAATTCAATTCAAGCATTTTTTAACTCCCTCTTAAATTGAGCTAAATAAGTATAAAAATATCTATATTCAGTACCTAAAAAAGGTATATTAGAAGAAGAAAGCTCTTCTTCTTTTCTAACTTTAAGACTTAAAGCTGAATTTATTTTTTTAAGAAACTCTTGTTTTTTCTTATATTTTTCAATAGTTTTTTCAATTTTGCTACTTAAAGGTGAATATTCAGCAATTTCTTTTCGTAATTTTTTTTGAAGTGCAAGATCAGGTTCAGGATTTTCTTCAAAAAATTCTTCTCTAGTGTGAGCAAAAAGATCTGAAATTTCAACTTCTTTAGTATTTTTAGAAGCAAAATTCTTATATAAAAAAAGTTTTGCTAACTCATCATCCCCAATTTGTTCTAATGTTCTTTTTCTATCTTCCAAAAGAATTAAATAATTTCTTGGTTTATTAAAGCTTCAACTTTTCTCGCTTGTTTAATAAATGAATCTTCTTCAAAAATTAATTTGAAATGAGTGGGAAGATTCAGCCTTTCAATTAATTTATATTTCAAAAAAGGAGCTAATTTGCGTAATTTATTTAATATCTCGTTAGTTGTATATTGATTTTTAAGCAATTCCAAGTCTAAATAAATTACTATATTACTTAAATTTGGGCTTAACTTAATATGATTTATGCCCAAAAGGGCATAAAGTTTTTCGTCTAATTCAGTTAATCAAATCCGCCTCATGACTATATAAATCTCTTTTGAAAGTTTTTCTGAATTACCTCTCATAAAATTAAATCTTTCGTTCTATTATTTCATAACTTTCTATTACATCATCTAGCTCTATATTATTTCAATTATTTAAAACAATACCACATTCTTGACCTTCTGAAGCTTCTTTTACCTCAAAAGTCTCTATCTTGAAAGATTTAATTGTGGTCTTTACTAATTGATTTCCTTCTCTAATAAGTCGAACTTTATTATCAAAATGAAATTTTCCATAAATTACTGAACAACCTGCAATTGTTCCAATTCTTGAGTGAGTCCATAATCTAATAACTTTACATCTTCCAAGAATTTTTTCAATTTTTTCAATTCTTCTATGTTTTTCTTTATGATCTAATATTTTTTCTTCTAATTCATAAATTGAATTAATATTCCAAAACACAACATTTAAGAAATTTAATTGCTCTTCTACTCTTTTAGGAATTTTTTGCTCAAAATTAATAATTATTGCTTTTTTAATAGAAGCTAATTTAATATCTGCTTCACTTATTTCTCCACTTCCAATAGAAATAACTGAATAACCAAATCTAAGAATAAAAGTTTGAATAGCTTCTGATGAGCCAGAAACTTTACTTTTAATAATAAAAGAAAAGTGAGTTGGATCATCTTTTTTAGCTAAAGCGCTATCTTGTGTAGAATCATATCCTTCGACTTTATTGCTCTCTAATTGGTTATAGTGAGCTAATGCCGCTTCTTTAGTGGGAAAAGAAAAAAATTTCTTTCCAGGAATAGGTAGCTTATCGAAACCAGAAATAGAAACTGGTTTTGAAGGAGATAATACCTCAACTTTTTCTCTATTTTCATCAGAAATAGTTTTTACCTTACAAAATATTCCTTCCCCCGCAATATAATCTCCAGCTTTTAAATTTCCTCTTATAGTTATTATTTCTGCAATAGCTCCCAATCCTTTCTCTATTCTAGATTCAAGAATAACTCCAATAACCGGAGGAGATAAAGTAGTTTTATAATCTTCTATTTCTGATACTAGTGAGATAGTCTCTAGTAATTCAGCAATTCCTTGTCCTGTTTTAGCTGATCCTTTTAAAAGAATTACATCTCCTCCATACTCTTCTAGTTCAATTTCTTCAGTAGTTAATTGTTTTTTTAGATTTTCAATTGAATGTTCGCCTCGATCTACTTTATTTACAAAAACTATAAGTTTCAATTTATGACTTTTGTAATATTCAATAATTTCTTTAGTTTGAGCTTGCACTCCATCATCAATTGCAATAACCAAAACAATAATATTTGCAATAACGCCTCCAATTGTTCTAAGCTTTGAAAATATTTCATGACCTGGAGTATCTAAAAAAGTAATGTAATTATTTTGGAATTTCACTTGATAAGAAGAGATGTGTTGAGTTATATTGGCATATTCCTTTTCAGCTACATTAGTTTTTCTTATTTTGTCCAATAATGTAGTTTTTCCATGATTTACATGCCCCATTACTGCCACTACAGGATCTTTTTTTACTCATTCAAGCTCCAAATCTTCTTCAGAAAGAATTGCTTCTGAATAAATATTTTTTGACTTCTCTTCACTCTCTTTAAGGAATTTCAAACCAAATTCAAGACATAGCTCTTGACATAATTTTTCATCAAGTCAAGAATTTAATTGCATTTCTATTCCTCTCAAAAAGAAATATTTAATAATTTCAATAGTTGGTATATTTGTTTGTTCCGAAAAAAACTTAATGGAAACTGCTTTGTTTTTATATTCAAAGTGGTCCATTTATTCTTTTAATTACCTCTAGGTATTTAACCTAGAGATAAAAATTTAATTATTTAATTTATTGTTTTCGGAATCAAATTCTTCAAGATCTTCTTTGAATTTTGATTTATGTAATTTAAATATTCTTCCTGAAATATCTGAAGCTTTAGAATCCCAATTTTTATCAATTGGAAGATAATTAATTCTTTCTGTTTTAGCCTCTTGTATTGTTTTTAAACATATTTTTCATCCAGTCAAAAGAGAAACTAATTTAACATTAATTCCTCTTTTTCCCACAGCCAAAAGTAAATTTTCTAGAGTAGTAATTAAAAGAATTGAATTTTCCTCCTCCTCTAAAACTTTGTAACCTAAAATTTTTGTTCCTGTAAAAGCATTAACAATATTTTTTATTGGATCAGAATTTCATAGGATTACATCAATTCTTTCATTTAATAGTTGGGAAGAAATAATTTTTAATCTATTACCTTTAGGCCCTATACAACAACCTACTGGATCAATATTATTATTCTTAGTACTTACTAATACTTTACTTCTATTTCCAGAAATTCTGGAAATGGCATTAATTGTTATTAACCCATCATGAACTTCTGAGATATGTTTTTTCATTAAATATTTAACTATAGCTGGACCTGTTCTAGAAAGAATAATTGGACATCCTGCAGAATTTTCCAAAACATCTTTTATTTCAAAAATATATATCTGACCTGGAACCAAATTTTCATAAATTCTATATCCATCATTAGATAGAGATTGAATTAAATCTGGCCTAAAAACAACTCCTTTAGTGATATTATCTTCATTTTCCGGATCTATTAAGCTAACTATTATCTCTCTAGGTAATTTTTCTTTAGTTTCGAAAATTTTTTCTACCATACCTTCAAAAACTTCTCCTTTTCTACTAATTCATTTTTCATAAATTCGCTGATTCATAGTTTCAAGAGTCAATTTTTGAAAATGAAACAAAATATTTTTAACAATTCTTGTACTCAAATCTTCCAAATTAATAGGTTTCAAAAAAATATCTCCTAAAGCAAATTTCTTTTGCTGAATTTTAGGTAATTTATTTATTGGAATTAAACATTCTGCATCTTCCATCCCTTCTCCATAAAAATAGTCAGGAGTAACTATTTTTAATTCTTTTCAAAGTTCTATCTTACAAGCATCAATATCTATTTCCAGTTTTATCTGACTATCAGAATATTCTCTTTCAAAAACATATTTGAAGGACTCTTTTAAGAAATCTGAAATAGTACTTTTTTCCAAAGAATATTCTTTAGAGATCTTAGCTAAAGCATCTAAAAAGTTTTTATTATTAATGTTTAAGCTTGATCTACTCATCAGGAACTATTTTTATCTTTTTGCCTGCAACTTTTTCTAGAAGATTATGTACTAATTCTGTACCTCTTTGACTGTACATAACATCAAAAGCTATACAAAATTCATAAATAGATAAATAAACTATAGTCACTAGACCTAATACTATTATTAAACCTAAAGCAACATACCAAGGAATTGGACTTTTGGTTTGTTGAGCTACTAATCAAAGTGCTAAATAAAAGCTAAAAAGACAAAATGCAGAAAATAATCCATTAAAAAAATATTTAGATCTGGAAGCTTTAATGAGTTCTTTACACTCATAATTTTCTTTAAAAGTTCTGTACACATATAAAAAGAAAAAACTTAAGAATATTGGAGCACTGACGGAAAGAGTAACCCAACTTGCAGTTTCTTCAGGTTTGCAACTATTTGGATTTTTGCAATTTATAGTAATAACTATACTTAAAGCAATTGCAGGGCCAAAAACACTTACTAAAAGGTAATATCAATACTTATGCTTCCACTTAAGTACTAATTGTTGTTTTTCTTTATTTCCTTCTCCTTGATTAATAATTGTTTTATGTAATTATCTATTACAGCATGTACTAATTTATATTCATCTTCTCCATAATCTTTAGCTAATAATACAGATTGTTGAATTAAAATTGCAGGTTCCGTTTTGAAAACTGAATATTCTGAAAAAGCTTCCAGAATAATCGCAAGAATACTCAAATTTAATCTGTGAACACTTCAATCTGTTCTTAAAAGTTGATCAATTTGTTCTAAAAAAAGAGTTTTATCTTTAATGTATCTTTTGTAAATGCGCCATTCAAAGCCAGTCCAACTATCATTTCCATGCTTCTTGCTCTTTTTAGCTTCATCAAAAGAATTTCAAATTAAATCAGAATATATTGCTTCGCATATATTAATTCGCTTCTGAAATCTCGATATTCTATAAGATTGAATTTCACTATCCACTTCATTTATTTCTTACCATGACTAGAAGAAGACAGTAACTCTAAATGTTCAGGAATAGTTACAAGACTATCTTCTTTATAAGCTATTAATGTTTCTTGCCCTACTGCTTCTGCAATGGCATCGCACAATAAATTAGCCAATAAATAAATAGATTTAGGAGAAAAATTATTAGCTGGAATAGAAAAATCAACAATATCAGGATTGTTATTACTATTTATTATTCCTACTACTGGAATATCCATTTTTTTAGCTTCTAATATGGGAATTAAATCATTTACAGGATTAAAAATTACCAGCACATCAGGCAATTTAGTTAAACCTTTAATTCCATCATAATTTTTTTCTATCTTTAGCTTTTTCTTTTTTAATTGAGAAATTTCTTTTTTAGTTAATTGTTGACTAAGATTTTCTTGTTTTAAAAACTCATCTAATTCTGTTAATTTATTTAAGGTTTTATTTACCTGTCTGAAATTAGTGAATAAACCCCCTAGTCATCTTTGAGTAATATAAAAGACATTAACTCTTTTTGCTGATTCTTTAACTATATCAGCAATAATTTTGTTTTTAGAAGAAACAAACATAATTTCTAATCCTGATCTAGATAAGTCATAAAGATAAGAATATGCATTTTGTAAATGTTCCATAGTTTTTTCTAAATTAATAATGTGTCTTTTCTTATATTCTTCTTTCAATAAAAATGGAGCCATCTTTGGCTCTCATAATCTTGATTTAGCCCCTAAATGAAGGTCAAATTCTACCATTTTTTCTATAGAAATTAGATCTCTTTTTTCATTCATTAAATAAACTTGTGCTTCTTTAAAGTACTCAACTTTAAATTTAATACTTAAAAATCAATAAGATAAGATTGATCAGATTTAATTTTTTGATTTTACAGTTATTAAATTATCTCTAAAAGAGTTGTTTTAAGCGATATCTTTAATTTCTTAAGTTAAAAGATATAAAAGATTTAATGTCAAGTAATACTTTAGGAATTCTTCTCGGGATTTGCTTATTAGTAATTATTCTAGGAGCTTGCTACATTCTAAAAATAAATGGTGAATTAAAACATAAGAATTCAAATAACAATGAAGAACTAAATAAAGAAACTATAAATAAATTAAATAGTTTAGAGCAATTCTCTAAAAATTTACAAAAACAACTTTTTTATGAAGAAAAAGAACGACAAGAGAGGGAAATTAGAGCAGAGCTTGAAGAAGCTTATAACCGAAGAATTAAACGAATTGAAGAAGAAAGGAAAGAACAAAATGAAATAATTTATAGACTAAAAGAAAAAATTAAACATCTAACAGAAACACAAGAACAAATAAGTTGAGAAAAAAATAGATTGGAAAGAATTAATTTTGATTTACGCGAAGATCAAAAAAATCATGCTATTTTTATAGATTTTTATGCTGCTTGCAAAGATTGGGGTTTGAGTGAGATAGAAGAGGTAAGAAATTTCATTAAATATTGAAGGGAAAATTTCGAATATATTGAAATAACTAAACGAAAGTCTAAGAGTAAAAAGGGACCCCAAGAAGGGGGAAAAGAAGGAGAAAAAGAATGAGAAAGACTCTTTAAAAAAACTTTTGAAGAATGGCCTTCTTATGAATTTAAATTAACAAAACAACCTAGAGACCAATTAGGGAGAAGGGCCGACTTTAAGATTGAATTTTCTTCAGGCAAAAAATATTTAGATAGTCTAGGAGTACTAAAAATATTAATAGAATTAAAGACTTCGCACAAAAAATTTATTGATGTTAGTAGTACTGATTTCAGAGAACTTACTGAACAAATTATTAAGTTATTAGAAGAAACAAGATACAATAACGAAAAATTTGATATAGCTCTTTTTATTATTGGAGAAAAACTAATACCACAAATATTAGGGGATGAAGATGTTATTTGATTTGGGTTAGGAGGAGAAAGAATTCTCTCTTTAGAGGAATACATAATACGAGGAGATCCTATTCTTGCTTTAACCAGCTTTGAATATTCCCACATTTTGTTAAAACATTTATTCTATTCTTGAAGAATTTTTGCAATTACTTCTGATAACAAAATATTTTCTAAATCAAGAGATATTAAACAATTTGAAGAAAGAATTCCTAATTTAAATAGACAAGCTTTGAATTTATTTCATAGTACAACCAAATTAAAAGATGAACTTCTTGAACAATTAGCAATGATCATTGGAGAGCTTTGAAAGAAAAGTGAAGAATTGAGGCATTGAAAAATTGATATAGATAAAAGAAATGAAATTCTAAAAATTACTGAAAGAGAAGTTCACGCAGCTATTGAATGAGTTCGTTCAATAACTGTAAAACATGATCAATCTTGTACTTGCGATTCTTGCGAACAAAAGCGTTGAATTGATAAAAATTGCAAAGAAATAGATTTATTTAGAAAAGAAATTAGAAGACGAGGGCAAGAATTTTTCTCCTTAAAGAGAAAAATTGAGAGAAAAAATAGAAAAAACTTCTAAAACACCTTTTAGTTAGTTGTACAAATATAAAGCTTTAAAAATAGGGCTATTTGGGGGTTCTTTTAATCCTCCACATTTAGGACATATTTATCTTTCTAAATATGCTATTAAAACACTTAAATTAGACTATTTAATTCTTATACCTACTTTTCAATCAGTAGATAAAGATAAAAATATTTATGCTGATTCTCAAGATAGATTAAATATGTTATTGCTTTCTATAGCAGGAAAAAAAGTAATAATTTCTTCTTATGAATTAAAGCTAGAAAAAGCAATAGAATCAATTATTACAGTTAGACACTTTAAGTCTTTATTTCCTAGCGCAAAACTTTATTTTTTGTTTGGAGAAGATCATTGCTCTTCTCTAAATACTTGAAAAAATATTAAAGAATTATTTTCTTTAACTGCTCCTGTTATTTTTAGAAGAACTAAAAACTTTTCCAAAGAAAAAATTCTTCCTTACTTAACTAAACTAAATATTTTGAATACTAAATTTCTGAATAACCCCTTTTTTCCCATTTCTTCTTCTGAATTTAGAAGAAGTAGAAAAAAAAATTTATTACATAAAGATGTTTACAAATACATCGAAAATAAAAAACTTTATTTAAAGTAAATACAAATTTTTAGTTAATTTTTTTTAAAGAATTAAATCTAAATAATTTAATTAAATCTACATATTCTGGTTTAGATTCTCTCAATTTGGAAGAAAAAATACAAAATAAAAATATTAAAGCTGTTAAAAAGCTTAATGAAACTAAAGAATTAACATTATTTGCTAAAACTGAAGCAATAATATAGTATGCTGTTAGAATAATATATCCTATACCTCAAATACAGCTAAAAAAGGTGGCTGTTTTTTGAGTACTATAATTCTTGTATTCAAGAGGAATAAATAGTAGAACTGATTGAATTCCTAAACCAAAAAAGGCCAGAAAAAAAGCTCCAAGAAAAATAATGACATTCGTAAATCAAAAAATAGTACTATCATTTCCCCAAATATTCATTGCTCAAGCGGCTGCGGACATTACAACTCAAATAGCGAACATAGTATGCAAAGAACATTTAACTATTGAAGTTCTTTGAAATCTTGAAAGATTTAATTTTCCTAAAAAGAAAAGACCAAAACAAGTTCCAGTAAAGAAAATCACTGTATAAAGTGATTTTCAATCAATAGTTTTAAATATTTCTCCTTGCGCTGAACTTAATTTTTCTTTATTTTCGCTAGATAAATGACTAATTAATCCTTTTAATTTATCAGGAACAAAAGTAGAAAATAACACTGAAACCACTAATAAACAGCTATAAGTCAAAATTCATAATCAAGCCTCTTTTTCTCTCAAAAGAGTAAAGTAATTCTCTTTTTTCTCCAAAGATAATTTCTCTGAGAGAGAAATTAATTCAAAGTCTTTTCCATGAATATAAAAGAAAATTAAAGGTAGAAATGCTAATAATGCAGTTACACTTGCAGTTCATCTTCAATATGTAGTTAAAAAATTAGAAATAGGAGAGATCATGAATAATAAATTTACTACCAGCCCTGAGAGAGCAAAAGTAAATCCGTTTCAAGCTACTAATTTTTTTCTCTTTTCAGGAAGAACTAATTTTGACAGTAAAGGAGAAATGTAAATTATTGTCAAAGTTCCTCCTGCAGCCATAATTAATCTCCCTAAAATGAGAACAGTTCAATGGGGACTAAATACTAAAGGCAAAGAAAGAGTAACTAAAGCACATGCCATTAAACATGCTTTCCTAAAACCAAGCTTCATCAATATATAAGAAGCTGGGATTGTGAAAATACCTCTAGCTATGGTAATTGCAAAATTAACTGAATCTGCTGCAGTTCCTTTTGAGATAAATTCAAAAGCTTCACTTCAACCTGTTTTTGTATTTCCCGATGATGATCCTTTTAATTTAGAAAAAATTAATCAATTAGTACAAAACATACAATAAGCAAAAAATAAAGCTATTCACATATTAAAGGCCTTCGGATAGAAGGTCTTTAAATCTAAATTGAGCTGTATCTTATATTTATTAGTTGGTCTTTCAGGAGGTCAAAAAGGAAGATTCCTTCTTTGAACTAAAAAATTAAACAAGTTTTAAAACAAAAACTAAAAGTTTAGAAAAAATGAACTCTCAAGTCTTTTTAGATAAGACCAGAAATAAATGAATTTATTTGACGCAATTGTTCTTCATACTTCCATATTGCTTTGATTTTTTGATATTAATATTCTCAACCATTTCTTTTTTTCAGGAAATGAGAATAAATGGCGCCGCAACAAATAATGGACAACATTCTAAGAGATGATACGAAACACCTCAACTATCTTATCTAAAAATTGGATATCTTTTCATTATTGGTTGCTTATTCATGATTATGAATTGCAAATATAAAAATTGTCATAAATTGGGAAAATATTGCAATTTTTTTTATCCCGAATATAAACTCTGAACATTTTGCTCTATTATCCAACCATTTTTAATTTTGTTATCTCAAATTATTGAAGGAGTGCCAAATTCCGAAGAAAAAAAAGGAGGAGAGGCGATAAGCATCATCTTACTTTTTATTCAAGTGGCGCAATTTTACATTATCTATATTTATTTAAAGAGTTGTTGAAAGCCTGTCAGTCAACAATTTTTCTCGCTATATAGAAATAAATGAGGAATATTTGATTCCGCAAGATTTACTTATTATGCCACGAGAATTTTTGGAATATTGTTTTTAGAAATTATTATTTTCGCTGCTTTTAATTTATTAATTCAAAATTTTTTAACTAATTCTAAAAGTTCAACACCAAGCAATGGAACTGAAAATCAAAACCAAATAGTAGGAAAACTAAATAATATAAAACAAGGTCAAGAAATTGGAAGATTTATTTTTACAGTAATTACATTAATTATTATCTCTCCCTTTATTGAAGAAATAATATATAGGAAAGTAACACTAAAAACTACAAACTTTAATTGAAAAACAATTTTTACTAGTTCTATTATTTTTTCTCTTTCACATATAAATGTCACTAAAGAAACAATTTTTCATCTTTGACCTTATTTATTGGGAGGATTCACCTATGCTTTAACTTATAAATATTTCAAAAATATTTGAGTGGGGATATTAACTCACTCTTTACATAACTTAATTACATTAATAATAGTTTTGTGAAAAATTTTTAATCCTCACTCAGTAAATACAATAGCTACTAACACCATTATTTAATTAATTTCTATTAATCTTTTATTTTCTCTATAACTTCTTCCAAATTTAGATATTTTTTTATCTCCTAATTTAACTAAATCTCCAGTAAAAAAAATATTTATATGAGTTAAAAATTGACCTACACCAAAACCATCAACTCTAACTTTTTCATCAATAAATTCTTTAATTTTTTCTGGAGTAAGTCCAGAAGAAATATAAATCTTTACATGTTTTCCTCCAAAAGAATCTAAGGATTCTCTTAATTTTTTAATTAATGTAGGATTCACTCCCATATATTTTCTTTCCTCGGGAAAATCAATTAAAGAAGAATCTTTAATTGTTGGATGGGTATCCACTCTAACTCCTTTTAATTTTTTTCCAAATTCTTTAAGCACTGTCAACGAATCTTCTATTACATTATTATTGAAATCTACTAATGCTATTAAAGGTAATTTGGGAAAAATTTCATGATATTTTTTCATAGTCTTTAAGATATCTCCTTCAAAAATTTGAATAGCTCCATGAGGAAGAGAATGGTAAACATTTATTTTTTCTTTTTCATTAGAAGATAATTCTTTATAGAAGGGGAAACTTTTTAAATTGGGGGCTGAAAAAGATCTAATCCCTCCCACATAATAAGCTCAACAATCTCCTTCTATATTTCTATAGTGATCTGATCTATCTGCCATACAAATAATTTCTATACCTTGAGCCGCAGAAATGCATTCTTTAGCATTATTTGATAAAGAAGTAGATCTTGAAAGAATTCCATCTATTATTCCTTCATAAATGGAAATATATTGATATTTCCCTTCTAGCTCTAGCACTACTTCTAAATTATTAATTAAAGCTCCTTCTTCTAAATAACGAACTTTAATTCTTTTATTTTCTATTTCTTTCTCTAAAAGTTTTAAAACTTCTTTAATTCCTGATAGAATAACTGAATTTTTTCTCTGAAAAAATTGCATCACTACTATTTCATCAGAATATATAGAAGATAATTTTTGGGCATCAAAAAAATAGCTAGAAATTATTTTTTTGAGATTTCCCACCTTTAAATTAATTTAATTTCTTAAGCTTAAAGATGGGAGTATTTTTACAATTGACGTAAAAATTCAACTTATCCTGCGGCAGGCTTAACAGTGCCTCAAACTGTTTAATTAAATCCAACAAACTTAATTAACTTAGTCGGTAGCGGTCTTAGCAGCTTAACTCAATTAGCTGTTTAGTTTTTAAATAAACTTTTTCTGAAGGGGTTTTAGTCGCATTTAAAGGGATAAGCTAAAACAGGAATTTTTATCGGAGATGGGAGAATGACCCATTACTTCCACCATTTTTATTAACAATAGTTAAATAATTAGATAAGTATGTCTAAAATAGTGAAAATAGGCATTCTTACAGCAAACAATATTGAAGATATGGAATTCATTATTCCTTTTGATATTTGAAGAAGAGCTAAATTTGTTGTAGAAACAATTTCTTGTGAAGTGAAAAATAATGCATTATTGCATTACTCAAATATGAAAATTAGTGCTAATTTCAAATTAAAACTAACAAATTTAGAGCAATATGATCTCCTTTTCTTTCCTGGGGGTCCAGCTTTTAGAGCTTATCTTTCCCCTCCAGCTACTTTTAAAGATTTAGGTGAATCTAAATTGCATACAGCAATTAAAAAATTCTATAAAAGTCCAGACAAATGATTAGTTTCTATTTGTGCTGCTCCAATTTCACTATTAACTATACTAGAAGGAGAACTTCACGAAAACTTTAAATTCACTTGTTACAATGATTCAAAATTAATTGGTGATTATTCTAAATTATGGGTTGATAAGCCAGTTGTTATTCATCAAGAAAGACAATTTATTACTGCTCAAGCAGCTAGTTGTGCTTTACAACTAGCTTTCTTAGTGGTAGAACTATTTACTAGTAAAGAAGAAGCTATTAAATTGGCTAAAACTATTCTTTATGATTATGTTTCTCCTTTAGGAGATTAAATTTAATTGTTTAATTAATTCATTGTTGTAAATTCATTCTCTAGCTTCCGTATTGGAAGCTAAAAGAGCTACAAGTAAATCTAAAGTATCTTCTGATAGTTGTTCTTTTAATTTATCTATATTTTCTCCCAAAAAGTCAAATTGATTTACTTGAAATAAGAAAGTTAAGTAATGTCTTTCCTTATCTCCTTTCTTATCAGTAAATATATAAGGCGTTTTTTGATCTGGAAGGGTTCTAAAAAATCCGGAAAATCTATTTCACATTCTATAAAAATCTTTGTAATTTTTTTTTCCATCTTGAGTTTCAGAAGTTTGAGAAACTTGTTCGCCTGACTGTTTATTTTCTAAAACTTGCTTAATTTTTTCTTTTAACTCACCAATAGTTAAAGCCTCAAGATCAAAATCTTTTTCAACTTGACTACTATCAAATAATTCAGCTAAAGCTTGCAATAAAGTTGGATTAGGTCTAGTTTTATCTTGTAAATTCAAATATTTTAAAATTTTTTTCTTTAATTTAAAAGAATCAAAAATAGTTTTTAGCTCTTCATTACTTTGTAAATGAATTTTTCAATTATCTTCAAAAAATAGACCTTCTAAAAATCCTTTATTCTCTTCTTCTGTTGAAGAAAAATTAGTATTTTTTGAATCATTATTTATTCAAAACTTTTCAAAAATACTTGTTTTAAGCTCTTCTGGAATCTCTTTAGTTGTAAATTTAGGAGTTATTAATCCCATAAATCCACCTAATTTATTTTTCTCTGCTCCATGTACATCATTTTTAATAGCTTGTGCTTCAAAAATTTCTTTGTAAAAACTAAATTCTCTTTTTTTAGAAGAGATTTTTTCTTCCTCTTTGGAAAAGTTTGTAGTTCCAGTTAATAATGGATTTTGTATTTCTGAAGGTAAAGATTGTGTGAAATTAGAAAGTAAATTTTTAGGTTTGCTGGAATCTTCATTTTTGTCTTCTAATTTTTTAGCTATTTCTTCCATTGTTTCCGGATTTATTTCTTTTAATCAAACTAAATAAGAGTTTTTATTGAAACTCTTATTAAAAATATGATTTGTTAATTTAGATAAATTTGAATAATTATTTTTTCTAAGTCAATATATTGAATATAAAAAAGAAATTAATTCTCTAGAATTCAAGGAACTACTTTCATAAGCATCATCACTTAAATAAAAATTTCTTAATATTCAAGAATTTCTTGCTTTAGTAATTCAAGAGTCAATTTTTCGTCCATTATCTTCAGTTGATTTTTCTTCTTCTCCTTCTTCTGGATTATTTTGTAAATTTCCAAATATTGCTCTTTCTTCAACTGGCAAACTTAGTCAACTATCTAAAAATAAAGTCTTATTAATTAAATTCTCCCATTTATTTTTTTCTTCTCCATTTTCGATATTTTCATTATTTGTATTAAGAAAATCTGCAAATCTTTTAATTTGTCCTGCAAGATTTTCATCTTCATTATTAGCCGCGACATTAAGTAATTCTTCTATTTTCTTGGAAAATACTGAATTAACTAATAAAGATTTATTTTCTAATATTTTCTCCAAATTTGCTCTATTAAGTAATTCTGAATGAAAAATATTTTCTAAAGACTTAATTTGAAAATCTTTTTCTCCTTCTTTATTTAATAATTCTTTTAATTTATTGGCCTTTTCTTCTAATCCATAAATATTGTTTTTAATTAAAGAATTAAATAATTTGCTATAAAAAACATAATGATTATTGCCATTTTGTTTTTCTTTATTTTCTTTTTGCCTCAAATTATCAAATTTAATTTCTTCTTCTGAAAAAGAATTTTTATTTCCAAAAATAAGGGGATGAGGATTAAATAATCCATCTTCATCATTTAAAACAATTATTCTTTTATTTTGTGGATCTCCATTTGCAGAATTATTTGGTAGATGTGTTGCAAAAGAAGAAGGAACTTCCCTATATATACTTGAAAGAATGCTTGAAAAATTCTTGATATTTTCCACTCAATAAAGTTTTTCTAAATATTCTTTAATTGCACCAAATATCTCTGAATGTTTCTTGAAATATTCCTCAAAACTTAATTTATCTGTTTTTTGAGCTCTCATTAAATCTAATTTCAATTCAAAAAATAAATTAGTTTGTCCATTTCCATTTTTTTTAGATAGCAAATATTTAAAAAATATATTTTCGAAATTATGATTTAAAAATTTTTCAATATTTTCAAAATCACTTTTAGCTAATTTATCCATAGAAATAGAAGAAAATTGATTTTTTTTCGGAATACCATAAATACTTATTCCTTCTTTTTCTCGAGAAATTATGAATTTATCATTACCCCATTCATTGGATTTTTTATTTTTTAATTCTCTAACACCATACAGACAAGCATATTGATTTGAACTAGGCCATCAACTTCTCCTATTTTCTTCTAATATCTTATTTCAAAAATCCTCTTTAAATATTGATTTTTTAACTAATATACAATCCCCACTAATTTTTTGCTGATTTGTGTAATTTTTATTTTCCTCTAATTTTTCTAAAAATAGAAGCAAAGGATTTTCTTCAAAATTTGTATTAGTTTTATTTCTTAAATTAGATAAATCAAGCTCTGAAAGCTTATCTCCATTAGAAGAAAAAGTAGAGTTTTTATTTTCCAAAATATTGAAAAGATAAAGTAAAGAGGCCAATTTTCTTCCATCTTTTATTTCTTTTAATTTGGAAATAGTTAATACTTTCTTTTGGAAATATTTAGAATCAATTTCTTTTTGATTTTTCAAATTCAAAATGAATTGTCTGTAATTTGAGTGAATTGTTTCAAATGCAGGAAATAAATAATTCTTTATTTCTTCTTTTTCTTTTGCTAAATTATTTGGTTTATTAAAAATATCGCTATTTTCTCCTTTAGTTGAATAATTAATATTTCATTCATAAATTTCAAAAGGTTTTTCTTGTTCTTTCCATTGTTCAAAAACAAAATTTCTAAAATCTTCAAATTTATTTAATAAAAATCATCCTTTTTCTTTAAAAAAGAAATCAATGAAAAAATTTTTAATTAAACCTCAAGAAAAATCATCTAAATTATTCTTACTTTTTCAATAATTTAAGTGATAATCAAAGAAAAATTTATTAATTTTTTGAGAAATTGGATAAAAATCTTTCTGATTTTTCCACATTTTGATAATTCATCCCATTAAAAGCTGTTTAACAACATTTTCTACAGTACTTTTAGAAAAAGTTGTTAAATTCTTTGAAAACAACATAGAAACTTTTTCGGTTTCATTACTTCCTGGAATAATCGAAAGAATATTATTTCAATATTTAATGGTTGAATCAAATTTTTCCATTTTTATATCTTTTTCAGGAATTCCATAAGTTCTATAAAGTGGTATTCCAGCTCCCCCGCCTATTAAAGAAAGCATTAATATTTTTTTAAAAAACAAAGTAATCTAACTTAAATGTCTTTGATCAACATTACTTTGGAATTTAATATCATGAGCTTTTAATTTATAAGTTCCACTGAAGAATTCATTCATTGATTTTTCTTTAGTATTCAATTCTTCAGTTTCTTGAATTATTAATTCAGACAATATTTCTGTAGGAAGTTTTTTAAATAATTGACATAATTTTTCTTCTGAAGAAAAATCTTCTCCCGAAACTTGAATGAAATAATTATCTTTTTTTTCTTTTTTACCATTTCCTCTTTTTCTCTCAAAATATTTATTGTCTAACTTTTTATTTCCGTTTGTTTGAGAACTTTGAGTTATTTCTTCAACTTTTTTATTAAATATTTCTTCTATTTCTTCCTTTTTATAGTATTTGGAGGCATACAAGCTTTTATCAGTATGTAATAATTGATAAATTAAAGCCTTCTTTTTATCTTCCAAATACAATCTCTTTTCTAACAATTTGTTATTTGAATTATCTTCATAATAATGAATTAATTCAGTTTTATAAAAAGAAGGTCAAATATTATTGTTGATTTTTGAAAGTCTAAAAACTATATCATCTAGCTGTCCAAAACTATTAATACTATTTATATACTTGATTAATTTATCTAAACTAGAAAAATTAAATAAATTGCTACTTTCATCTGGAATAGAATCTTTATTTTTTTCTAATTTCAATAAAAATAAAGGTATTTTCTTTTTTTCTGTTGTTCCATTGCCATTTGTGGCGTTGCTGGAATTGGGCGCGCCATTAGATTCATTCTTTTCTTCTTCAACTTCTATTCCTTCTTTTCAAAATTTTCTTATTCCTAATTTCAAATCTTTTTTAGAATCGAAAAATTTAATTGATTGTTCACTTGTTTTATCATCATCCCTCAAAAATGGGTGAACAATAGCTTTATCTTCTTTTTTATCTCTCAATTCAAATAAAAGATAATGATATTTATCTTTATTTCCTAATTCATTACTTAAGGATTTTCTCAAATTCTCAAATTTATTTTTTGTTAAGTAATGTAAAGCGATGAAAAAATCTAATAATGAAGTTTTTTCCTTTACACTTCTTAAATTATTCTTTTGCCAAATATAAAACAATTCAAATTCAGATAATGAATTAGTTTTTTGTAAAACAGAAGTCTCAGTAGATACTCTTACCTGTTGAAGATTATTAGAAGATTTAAATTCAGGGAATTCAACCCAAAAATTGAAGTAATTATCACCCATTCTTCTTAAATAATTCTTAAACAAATATTTTCATAATAAAGAATTAAAAGGTTTTTTCAATTCTTTACCTTCTCGAAAATTTCAATCCTGCAAAACACATTCTTGTTGTAAAGTACTATTTTCTGAGCTACTTTGTTGATTTTGAGAACTATTTCCATTTATACTACTTCCATTATTTTCGGAGGGAGCATCTGCTGTTAATAATTGATGTGATTCATTTTGTATTTTCAAAATATAGTCTCAATCATCATTTGAAGTTTGTTGATCTTTTTTATTAAATAATTTATTTGAACTAAAAAAATTAGACTCTAAAAGTTTTTTTTCTTTAACTATGTAATTAACGAAATCTTTATTAGTCAATAATTTGTCCAATAAATAGTCAAAAATGGGATCTTTTATAAAAATTCTTTGACTATCTTGAACATTGTAATCACTCCCCCTTACTTTCAAATCAATTTTTTTATTCTTTAAAAGTTGATCAACAGAGCTATAATATTCTGCAAGTTTATTTAAAAATTCAGGTTTTTTGGATTTAAGAGTCGAGGCTGAAGATGAAGCTGTCTGTATCATATTTTTTGAACTTTCATTTAAATCTCCTATAGACAACTTAAATATTCCCTCTTGATCTGGAAATCTTTCTTCTTTATCTTCAGCTTTAGAGCTAACTTTATAGGCAAAAGATGAAGATAAACCTTCTTGGGGATGGCTTAAAGGATATTTATTTAAAAAGCTATAATTTCTCAATTCTCAATCCTTTTCTCCATAATTTTTAATAATTTTTTTTCTCAGTTCAATAATTTTGGAATAATTCTTATATTCTCTTTTAAGCTCAATTAATTTTTTAAATATTTCAACATAACTTTGGAAATATTCCTTATCTTTCAATTTCGCAAATAAAGAAGATTTATCATGCTCAAAAACAAAAAATTCCATTAATAATCTATTAAAGTTGGAGTCTAAAAAAGATGAAAATTGTTCCTCTCAATTTTTAGATACTTTAATTGATTTTTCATGAGAATCATAGGTTTTATTATTTCAATTACTTTGAAGATTTCTGAAATTAAATCAATTAAATAAATCTTTAATATTTCCAACACCATTAGAATTATTTTTGCCCCATACATCCTCTCCATCTAATCTAATGGCATGAATTCCCTTTTCATCTCTAAAAAATGTTCATCCTATATCAGTTTCTCTTACATCATAAATATGATTAGAACTATCTTTATTATTTTTTAGAATTCTCGAATCAAATTCAATAGCTTTAACTTGTCTAGAATCCTTCTTATCTAAAAATATTGAAATAGGATCTTCATAAGTTTTAGAAGAACTGCCATTTTTCAGGGATAGTTTATTTATTTCTTTAGAAGCTACATTGTTTGGCTGTGAAGATGTTCCTGTAGAATTCTTGTTATTTAATTTTTTATTTATTAAATAACTGACTACAGAAGCCTCTTCTACTGTATTATTTTCAAAAGAATTTAATAATTCAATAATGGTTCCATTATATGGTTGATCGCTCATTCAAACAGGAATATATTTTTTCTCTAAATTTAACTGATTTTGGTTAGAATTCGAGCCATTATTCCCATGTTGTCCTATTTTTTCCAAAAAAGATTTGAAATTCTTAATTGATTTTTCAGAAAATATTGGGAAAGAATAACTAGCTCTTGCTGGTTTTTTTTCCTTTAAAAAAGAAAAATTGTATTTATTTTTTAATTCATATTCTGTAGCATTTTGGTCATAATTTCAACTAATTAGCCAAAAATATATTGGTAAATTTTCCTCAAATCATTTTCTATAAGCTCAATTGAGAAAATCATATTTTCCTCAAATCATTTTTTCTATTTCGGAGCCCCTTGAATATTGTTTTGTAGGATAAAATCCTACTTTTTCTCAATCTTCCTTATTTTCTATCTGCGAATTTGAAATAACATCACTTCTTTTTAAGAAATATTTAGAGATATCTTCATTATTTGAAGAATTCTGATTTCATTGTTGTTGATTATTAATTCTGAAATCTAATTTACTCATATTAGTTAAAAAAGATTTAACTAATTGATAACTTTTAGACCTTAACTTAAAAGAGTTCATACTTTTTTTAGAACCTCAAAATTGATCTCAAAAATCTCTTTGAGGGTGCGCAGGCTTTATTTTCTCTCAAGCGTGTTGATATTCATCTTCATAATCTTCTTCTCATTCTTGTAATTGTTTATAAGTTCAATCAGTGGATTGAGAAAGATATCATCGCTTGGAAAGTTCTTGCGCAAAAGATTCTATTAAGCCTTCTTGCGCTTCTACATTAATTAAGGATTTTTTCAAAAAAGAAGAGACACTTTCCCCTTCATAAATATCTATATTGTTGAAATCTTTTATATCTTTCTTTAAAGGGGAAATATCAGCATTTCAAGATTGAAATTCTCTAACTATAGGAGAAGTTGCCACTACAGGAGTAATTACTCCTGCCCCTACAATAGAAGTGAATAATATTTTTTTGACTGTAAAAAAAGCTAGCATTTAGTTTTTTATCTTTAAATTAAATAAAGTAAAGCGAGATATGGATTTGAATAACAATAAAAAACTTAATGATCAAGAATTAGTTAGAAGAAAAAAATTAAATGAATTAATTAAGAAGGGCAATTCTCCCTATCAAATTGAAAAAGTTGATATTAATTTTTCTATTGCCGAAATTATCTCTAAAGGATTAGAGCTCACAAATCCTTTTTGTTGTGCAGGTAGAATTTTAGCAATTAGACAAACTTTTTTTGTTCTTTCAGAAAATGGAGAGAAATTGCAGGCATACATAAATATAAAAGAAGATAAAGGAAAAGAATTATTTGAACACTTCAACAAATATATAGATATAGGAGATTATTTAAGTGTTTTTGGTAGTTTATTTACTACCAAAACAGGAATGCTTACTTTAAAAGTTGAAGCTTTTCAACTTATTTCTAAAGCTTTAAAACCTTTACCTGAAAAAAGGGTAGGCATTACTGACCCAGAATTATTAATTAGAAATCGTGTCGGGGCTCTAATTACTAATGAAGAATTATTCAATTCATTGAGTTGAAGATCTAAATTAATTTTTGAATTACGAAATTATCTAAATAATTTAGGTTATTTAGAATTTGAAACTCCAATTTTACATAAAATAGCTGGAGGAGCTATTGCTAAACCCTTTAAAACTTATCATAATTCGCTAAAAGAAGATCTTTTTCTTAGAATTGCACCAGAACTTTATTTAAAAAAATTAATTATTTCTGGCTTTACTAAAGTTTATGAAATTGGCAAATCCTTCAGGAATGAAGGAATTGATAGTATGCATAATCCAGAGTTTACTTCTATAGAAATATATACCTCTTATTTAGATATGGAAGCTACAATAGAACTCACTGCAAATATAATTCAATATCTAAATAAATTAATTTCTAAGGAATCACCTACTTTAAATTTTGAAAAAAAAGCTATTTGAGAATTACTTTCTTCTAAATTAAAAATAGATTTTTTAAATAATCCCCCCTCTTTAAAAGAAATGTTAGAACTTGCTTTTAAATGAAATATTCAATTGGAAGAGCATGAAAAAAATTGGGCCTGTATATATGAAAAATTATTTGAAGAATTAATAATTCCTGAATTAAAAAATCCTACTTTTGTTTATGGATTTAGTTCCGAATTATCTCCATTGGCTAAAAAAGATTTCAAAAATGAAAAATTTTCCAGAAGATTTGAACTTTACATTAATGGAAATGAATTAGCTAATGGATTTTCTGAACAAAATGATCCATCAGTTCAATTAGAGCAATTTAAAATTCAAGCCTCTAGAGAAAGCTCACAAGGAGAAATAGATTATGATTACATTTCTACTCTAGAATACGGACTGCCTCCAACTGGGGGAGTTGGAATAGGATTAGATAGATTAATTACTTTTTTACTTCAAAAAAAATCTATTAAAGAAATTATTGCTTTTCCTCATTTAAAAGGCTAATTTCTAAACTAAAAAGGGAGTAAACTCCCTTTTTAAATGAATAAAAAAGCTTTGGTTTTTCCTCAATTATTCATTAAGTCTAATCATTCTCTTTTTGAATCAACTATTTCAATGGAAGAAATCATTGAATTTAGTTTAAAAAATAATCATAAACATTCTTTTTTTACTGAAAGTCAAGAAATTAAACATTTTCCTACTTTCCATTTAAAAGCTAGCCAAAAAGGATTAATTCCTTTATTATCTTTACATTACATCTGAAAAAATTCTTCAGAATGATTATTAATACCAAAAAATTTTGAAGGATACCAATTCCTTTGCAATTTTCTTAAAAACATATCTTTAGGGGAAGAAAAATGAGATGAAATAATTAAGATTTTCATCTCAGGCGATGAAAATATAAAACCCTGAAAAGATGACATTTTTTATTTATCTAATTCTGAATGTCCTAAAGGAATATTTATTAGAGAGAATTTATTTTTAAAAAAAGAAGATTACGAACTTTACTCTTTAATTACTGCTATTAAAAATAAAAGTAATTACTCTAGGGAATTGGAATTAAATAGACATTTAAGCAATTCATATTTATTAAATAATGAAGCTGATAATAAGAATATTTATTGAACTAAAAACTTAATAAATATTCTTAAAGAATGTAAATATTATTTTTTAAGGTCTCCTCTAATCGAGGAAAAACACGAAAGCATAACACATGAAAGAAAAGAAATAATTTTTTATTGTTCAAGCGAACTAGAAAAATATACTTCTAAATTCCCTCCCGAAAGTAAAAAACAATATCAAGAAAGATTTCAAAGAGAGCTCAATTTATTCGATTCTAAGGGATACTGAGAATATTTCTCAATTATTTGAGCAGTAATTAAATATTTAACCTCTTCCAATATATTAATGGGTCCTGGAAGAGGTTCATCTTGTAGTAGTTTAATTATTTTTCTATTAGGAATTAACAAAATAGATCCCATTAAATATGGATTATTATTAGACAGATTCTTAACAGAATCTTCTAATAGATTACCTGACTTAGATATAGATATTGAAGGATCTAAAAGAGTAGAAGTGCTAAATTTTTTGAAAAATACTTATGGAGAAAAAAACTTTATTGTTCCTTCAATATTAAAAAAAATCAAAAATGTTAATCTAATTTCTCCAACACTATCTAAAGTTTTTCCAGAATGAGAAAATAAACATCAATTATTAAGCAAATTAATTGATATACCTTTTCTCATTCAAGCTCACCCCTCATCCATAATCCCATTATTAAGAAAAAATTCCATTTTTTTAGAAAATACTTATAAAGAAGAAAATTCTATTTTGCCTATAACTCCTTTAGAATACAATACAACTTCTTATATTTTGCTACAAAAATTTGATTTATTATCTTCACAATATTTGGAATTTCTTTCAGAAGTTATTAAAAAAGTTGGATTAACAAGTTCTCAATTATTTGAAATAGATTTTTTAAATAAAAATACTTGAGAGTTATTAAATAAAGGATTAACTTATTATCTTTTTCATTTGGATAGCCCTTATATAAAAAGTATTATTCCTTTATTTAAGCTGGAAACTATTTCCGATTTAGCTCAATTATTGGCCATTATTAGACCAGGCATTAATAAACATATTTCTGCTTTTTTGAACTATAAATCCCCAAACAATATATTTTTTAATCAAACCATAAAAAACATATTGTGCGAAACTAGAGGGATAATACTTTTTCAAGAGCAAGTGATGCTGCTTATTTTTGAAATAACAGGAATGCAATTATCTAATACTGATAAATATAGAATTGCCTTGCAAAAACAAAAAATGGAAGAATTAGAAAATTTAAAAAAAGAATTTTTTCAATTAGCTCTTGAAAATAAAAGAAATATAAATGAAATACAAAAAAGCTGAGATTTTATTAATACTTTCGGAAAATACAGTTTCAATAAATCTCACGCAGTTGCGTATGCTACTTTATCCTTTCAGGCTGCATATTTAAAAGCTAATTACAGTGAAATATTTTTTATTTCTGCCATTAAAAGAGAAGGGTTATCTAAAAATTGTTTAAACGAAATTATTTCTCTTGGATATCAAATAAAATTAAGCAATTGTTTGAAAAAAGTAAGCTATACAGGTTTTTTCGATACAGAAAAAAAAATATTTTATATAGGACTAAATGGAATTAAATTTGGAGCACTTCAATTATTTCAAATGATTGAAAAAAATGAAAAAGAATTAAAAGAAAATGTTTCTCATTTAGAAGCTGCAATATCTTTTCTATTATCTAAAGGAATAACTAAAGAAGATATTCAAAAATTAAATTATTTGAATTGATTTGAACCTATTTTTTCCAAAGGAGAAAATTCTTTATTTCTTGAATATTATTGAGATTTGTTGTATAAAAAGATTGTCTTCGGAAATACTGAAAATGAAAAAAATTTTTCTTTTTCTGAGGATGAAAAAAAGAGTTTTTTAGAAAATAGAGATAAAAACTTAAATTTTGAATGAAATGATTATTTTTCTGATAAATAATTGAATTATTTTGGATGAAAAAATATTGAATTGCCCTTCATTGAATTAAAAACTGGCGTTTTATTTTAATACAACTTTAAGCTATTAGTTTTGAGCTTCTAACCTCTTCATGGTAGAATACTTTTGTGTGTTTTTTAGTTCAATTAAAAGAAACTTGGTTTTAGTTATTTATTTTGGAGAATAGCTTTTCTTTGGGGGGGGCGCTGAAGAGTCAACAAGTGAAATAAAAAAACAAGTTTTGAATAGTCCTAAAGGGCGATTAACTAATTGTTACTAGATTATTTTAAAGCTAAAGCAATAAAAACTATTATTTTTTCAAACTAAATATGGCAGCGTTTCCATGCGCAAAACATTTACTATCAATTTCTTTATTAGGGGGAGTATCTGCTTCTGGCGGTTCAACAATATATTTTGCGAAATATGGAATAGATGGAAATGAAACTAAAGAAATGGTGATTTCTTATCCTCAAAAAAACCTTAAAAATGGACATTTACAAGAAAAGGTTTATAGATATCAAAAGACAGAACCTATTGCTCAAAAGATAAAAGAAGAAGTTTTCGTCTTAGAAGATAAAAGATTTTCTTCGGATAGAAATAAAAATGTAGAAGAAGGAAATTCATTAGTAATTTCTTTCCCAGAAGAAAAAAGAAATGAAGTGCCTCTTACTTATTCTTCGACAACTACTACATTTAGCTCTTTATCTCCAAAATCACAAATCATTACTTCTACTGAATTACAAAATAATTCCAACAAAATATCTTCTAATGTTGTAAGTGATACAGTAAAAGAACTTAAATTCAGGGAGTCAGAGGAAGAAAGTTCTAATTCTGTTGAAATGAAAATTTCATGGGATAGTGATAAAGAAGTAAATCTTTCTAATCAAATTAAAAATAGTTCAATCGTTGAATCAACTGTTCAAAAAGTTGTAATTCCTTCAAAAAGACAAGAAAGCTTCGAAATTACTACTAATGAATTACAACCAAGATTAGAAGAAGCTAAAAAAGAAATTGTTAATAAAGAGATTCAAATGATTTTCCCTTCAGATAATGTAAATTTGGAATCAAAAGTTTATGATTCAAACATTAACGGTCAGAATGTTTCAAAAATATTTTCACCTCAAGAACAAAAAATTCATTCAGAAGAAATAACTGTAAATTACCAAATACCTTCTATTGAATTTTTAAGAAAAGAAGAGAAAAATTTTGTTGGTACAGATATAGAAAATATTTATTTTTCAAATAAAATTCCCGAAATTGAAGGAAAAATTTTCTCTCCCATTATTTCTAATGAATCTAATTGAGAAGAAACTAATTTCATACAAAAAGATGAAGCTGAAGCTCCAATAATTCTTAAAGGTTTTGTTGTAAAAGACAAAAGTATAAAAAATAAGTTTTCAAATAAAGTTGCTACTTATTTAGCATCAACTTTAAAAAAACAAAAGTGAAGTAAAAATCCTTATTGCTCTATAGTTTCTGCAAGAACTGCTAAAAAACGGAAATCTATAGAAAAAGCTAAGGCTTCTAGAAAAAGTTCTAAAGATTATCAACAAAATTCTTCACATGTAAGTGCTCATAATAAAAATGTCTTAAGCCCTGAAAAACAAATTAAAAAAGAAAAATTAGATAATTCTGCAAATCATATTCAAAAGCAAACAATAATAATAAATAACAAGGTGGAGGGGGCAACTGAAATAATATCTATTCTTACAACTCAAACACCAGAAAGAGATCAATCAAGTAAAAATAAAAATTCTAATTCTCAACAAGCTTCTACTAGCCTAAAAACTAATTCAACAAATCAAGTATCCTACTCATCTTTAATCATTGAAAATTCTCCGTCAACCACAAAGACATTAATTAAAAAAACAAAAAATACTGTTCAAAGTAATTCAACATTAAATAAGGGATCTCAAATTATGCAAAAATCCATGCCTTCTCAAAATAATATAAAAACAGTTCCGTTTCAATATTTTTGCCGCGGACATGTTCATTCACCTTGACGTGTACCACTTTATAAAAAAGATTTATGTCCTGAAGATATAAAATGAATGGCTAATCCACAAGTCCAAAAAAATATAACTAAAAGACATTCACAACGCACTCAACAATCTAATCACCATCATTTAAATTCAAGTTCCAATGTACAACACCGTCACAAAGAAATGGGATTAATGGCAAATCCACAAACTGAAAAATATCTATCTCGAAGTAGCGCTAAAAGATATTTGAATTACACTCAATCAACTAACTACCATAACAATAACAATTATCAATCCCATTTGCAACATTATCGCAGACACTCACACTTAAATCCACAACACAAAAACTCTCGCTCTTCAAGTTGTTTTGACAAAAATGAAAATAGATGACAATCTCCGGAAATTAAAAAATATAGCTTTTCTTGATCTCGCTCTAACAGTCACAAAAAAATAAATTTTTAACCAATATTATCCCCTTTAAAAGGGGATATTATAACTTTATTTAAAACTTAATTTTTTCATTTTGTTCTACATTGCCTTTACTAAAAATAAAGAAATTTTTAAAAAATAGATATAAAGTTTAATTTTGAAATAAACTAATTACTAACTTATGATAAAAAGAGCGATTTTAATTGATGGAAGCTCTCTTATATATAGATGTTTTTATGCATTGGATTTAAGAGGAAAAGAAGTTGTTGGGGATGAAAGTAAGAGAAAATTTATGAATTTACTATTATTTCAAACTCGTAAATGAATAAATTTAAATAATTACGCTTATGGGGCAATGCTTTTTGACATTGATAGAAAAAGCTTCAGAACTGAATTACTTCCTGAATATAAAGCTAATAGAGATCCAATGCCCCAAGAGCTTCTAAATTGACTTGCTGAAGCTACTTCCAAAGTATCTGAATTAGGTATGACTGTAATTTTCGCTCCTAAAGGTTATGAAGCTGATGATTTAGCTGGAACTATTTCTAAAAAATTATCAGATTTTGATTTCAAAGTAGATATTTTTACTACTGATAAAGATTTTTTACAATTAGTAACTCATTTAATTTCTATTTATAGAATTAAAAAATCTTTTCAAATAGAAATTAATAATCATTTAAATTTTGCTGAATTAAATGAAAATTTATTGCCTTTTCAGATACCTTTATTTAAAGCTTTAACTGGGGATTCATCGGATAATTATCCTGGAATTCCACAAATTGGAGCTAAAACAGCTCAAAAAATAATTAATCAATTTAAAACAGAAAAAAAGTTTTTTTCTTATTTACAAGAAATCAAAGAAGAAAAAATAAGAAATAGTCTTTTAGAAAATGTAGAACAAATCAAAAAATTTCTGAAAATATCAAGAATAAAAATTGATTTAGATTACAAATTTGAACTTTCAGATTTTGTAATTAATAAATAATTTTTTAGAGAGGGGGGGGAGATATTCTCCCTTTTTTATTTTCTACTTTAAATTATCTATTGTTTTACCAACTTTTTCTTTATTATTTTTACCAATTCACTTAACTTTGATCAAAACTTTAGATGTCTTTAAATTCGTGTATATTCCGATATTCAAATGCACTCTTTAAAGTTAATGTAGTTTTTTTTGGAGCTCCTAAAGGGGGGCCCACGGCATTAAAGTGCTTAGAATTTTTAAAAACATTATTTAAAACTTCTCTTTTAAATTTTTACTTTGAAATTAATTGTAGCCCACTTAAATTTAATTTTCCCCGAAAGGGAGATTTTTAATGAATTATTTAAAAATTTTTATTACCCTTTTTCTCCTCTAGCTATTGCTTCTTTTCGATTTAAATTTGTCTCACAAATAACTTCGTTATTTTTTTCTTTCCCTTCAGCTTCTTTTAAATTTGCATCGAATCCTAGCACTTTACAAATATTTTTTTGAAAGAAAATTGAACTTTCTAGAACTACCCCAAAAATAACAGTTTTTTTGATAGAAGTTTGTGTATTATTATCTTTACTACTATCTTTTTTTAAAACTTCTCCTAATTTATCTATTAAAGATCCCACTCCCTGTACATTTTCTTTCGTTCACTTTATATCTAATTTAGTTTCAGAATTTTTCAAAGTTAAAGGCATTAAATCAACTTCAAAAGTTTTTTTTAATGTTGCGACAACAGGAGCTCCTATTCCGCCGCCAAGTATTAATGTAAATAAAGGTTTCAATAATAACATTTAAATTTCTAACAATTTAAGGCAATTGCTTTATTAACTTGTTCATAATCACTAACTTCTTGTGAGCTATTTTTTAAAACTTCATCTTTTAAATCCTCACACTTAAAGCCTGATAAATAAAACTTTATGGATCCACTAAAATTTTCATCTCCTTTATGAAGCATTTTATTTTTATGGTGCATGGAGTTTCAATGCTGTGATGATTTATTTTCATCTCCGCTTATTCGTCAAGATGTGTTTCTTCCAGAAGTGTAATTAGAGCTTTGATGTTCTCAATATTTATCTCCAACTCTCAAAAGACTTTCAAAATTAAAAAAATTATTTCTGTCGTTTCCTTCCTTTTTACCTATTTTTAACACTTCAGAAACTCCTCTCTTATTGTATAGGTAAATTGTGTGAGCATTCACTTCAGAGCTGCTCGGAACTCAAAATGTGATTCCTCCGCCAATTGAAGAACCTACAGTCAAGAGCCCAATTAATCGTTGATTACTAGTAATTAGTAATTAAAGATTCAAAAAGAATTGTCTTTCTCTCTCCCCCTTTAAATTAGGAGGAAATTTTACAATTTCAATAAATTAAAAATTTTATTAATTATATTCTCCTCTTGCAATTTTTTCTTTTCTATGTAAATTAGTTTCGCAAGATATTTTATTTAACGCTTCCTTTCCTATAGAGTTATTACTTAAGCTTGAATCAAAACCTAAAGTTTTGCAAATATCATCTTCAAAATAAATTGAACTCTCCAAAACTACTCCTAATATCAAAGAATTTTTGTTTCTTTGAGTCTCTAAATTGGTTTTTATTATTCCATCTCCTTTTATTGCTTCTCCAAAATTATCTATTAAAGAAGCTGCTTTCTCGCTCTCTTCTGTGTTAGTTCATTTTATCTCCACTTTAATATCAGAATTTTTTAAAGTTTTTGGCATTAAATCAGCTTCAAAAATCTTTTTTAATGAAGAGACTAAAGGAATACCCATGCCACTCCCCAAAGTTAATGTAAGTAAGGATTTTAAAAACATAATTTATAAATTATTTCTTTTTTACTGATTCACAAATAAACAAATTCTTTTCTTTTTCTGTTTGTTTAGGAACTTCTTGGTTGAAATTTTTTAAAACTTTTTCTTTTAAAGTTTGACATTCATAACCAGATAAATAAAACTTTATGGAGCCTCTAAAATTGCTATTATTTTCGGTAAATGCGGATTTATGCATAGATTTTCAATGTGAAGATTGTTTGGAATCTTTACCAATTATCCTTCATGTTGTATTGGAATTTATGTTTGAATTGTAACGTTCACTTTGGTGTTCTCATCGTTTTTTCCCTACTTTTAAAAGACTTTCAAAATTAATAGGAAAAGTTTTTACATTGGATTCTCCTATTTTCAAGACATCAGCAATTCCATTCTCATTGTATAGATAGATGGTTCGGGCATTAACCTCAGAGCTATTTGGAATTCAAAAAGTAATGCCCCCCCCAATGACAGTTCCTGATGTCAATAAAACTATTAATGATTGATTACTCATGATATTAAAAATAGAGATTCTGAAAAATCATTGAATTTAATTTCTTACTTCTGAATCTTCTTTACAGGTAAAGGAAACTGAATTACTCTTATTATCTGGACTATTTTCCCTAACTTTATCTTCCATTTCCTTACATTTGATTCCAGTTGCATAAAACGTGATAGATCCGTTAAAACCACCTTTATTTTCAGAATTTAAATTTCCGTGCATAGATGATCAATTGTAAGATTCTGGAATACTAACTCCTTCTATTCGTCAAGAAGTATTAGATAGCTTACCGAGACTATAATTAAGACTTTTATGCTCTCATCTATTATCCCCAACTTTTAAAAGACTTTCAAAATTTTCAAAAAAATTTTCACTAAACTGAGATTTTTTCCCTATCTTCAAAACATTAGAAATTCCTTTTTCGTTATAAAGATAAATAGTATGTGCAATTGTTTCTGATCTGGGAGGAACTCAGAAAGTAACTCCTCCTCCAACTACAGCTCCTGTAGAAAATAATGCTGATAAAGTATGAAAAGTATTCAAAATACTTTCTTAAAAAATTAATACTTTACTTATTTTAGGGGACTTACGGGAATATTTCAATAAGACAAATTTCTTCAACTTCAAGAAAATAATTAAATCTTTTATTATTTATTTCCCTTAGAAAGGGCTTCCTTTCTATCCAAATTTGTTTCACAAATTACTCTCCTTCCCTCTTCATTTTTTATATTGTTTCCTAAATTGGAATCAAAGCCCAATGATTTGCAAATCTTATTTTCGAAAGGTATTGAAGTTGTCAAAACAACTCCCAAAATTACAGTATTATTAGATTTTTCTTGTTTTTTTGCAATTCTAGTTTCACCTAATTTATCTATTAAAGCTCCTACGTTATTTTTGGAATTCTTTTTTGATCATTTTATCTCTGCTTTAATTTCAGAATTTCTTAATACAGCAGGCATTAAATCCATTTCAAAAATTTTTTTCATAGTAATCATTAAGGGAGCGCCTACTCCACTTCCTAGAACTAAAGTGAAAAAAGACTTTAAAAACATAACTTAATTGTTTATTTTTTCTACTAATAATTAATAATTAGAAGTCTTTAAAAGTATAAGTTATTTAATTTTTTAAATCACTAATAAAGCTTTCTAGTTACAAAACTAATTTCATTTAAGTATTTAAAGAGAAAATATTTCTCTTATAAACTTAATAGTCAAATGTTGTTCTTATCTTTTGATCTAATATTTCCAATTTTCGATTTCATTCATCACATTTAACATCTGATAAATAACGTTTTACAGGGTAAATCTCTTTATTTCCAAAAATTTTTATTTTTCTAAATTTTCGTTTTCTTTTTCTGAAAGCTTTTCACTTTTCTGCTGCACAAAGTTCCAATAAAAATCATATTGCCACAATAAAGAGCATTACTAATATAGTCAAAAATAAAACTATGGGATCTCTTTCACTTCAATCCCACTCAAATTCATTTATAGCGAAAAGAAGATATAACATCATTGCAGGTATAGTTTGAAATATTAGGAATATAATCATTTTTCACCAATTTCTTTTACAAAACTTTTGAGTTTTTATTTTTTGAATAGGTGTTTTTATTTTTCAATTTTTAAGCTTTTCAATTATTTTTTCTATTGCATGTGTAAATAGCTCTCTTTCTAATTGACTGTAATTTATTTGTTTAAATTTACTATTAAATTTCCTAAATTTTGGACCCCTCAAGGGCCTTTTTATATTTTTTAGAAGATTTTTCTCTTTTCTTTTAAAAAGCTCCATCTCCCCCCCCAAATCTATTCAGCATAAAAATATTAAAAACTAATCTTATTAAAATTTTCATCATTATCTTTTAATAAATTTTTTCGTGTTGTTTAAAAGCTTTTATTGATAATTTCTATATTTTTTTAACTTACTCTTAATAATTAATTTTCAACACTAACACTAAAGAATAAACAGAAAAATTTTAAAACTTAGCTTAATTAAGCTAAAGTTTTTTCTTTTTCTTCTAAAAAACTAAATTATTTTAAAGCTATTTAAGTATTTAAGAAGAAAGGACAATTTTTTTTCCTCAAATAGGAGTTAAATCATTATGAAATAATATTTGAGAAATAGAGAGACTTGGATCTAATATAAAAGGTTGTTCTGAAAAAGTAACTTTAGATACAATTTGTTTAATTTGTTTATTAATAATATTGTCAATATTAGGAATATTAGGATTTTTTTCCAGTAAGCTAGCTTTTAACTTACTTTTTTCTTCTTCTAATCATTTAGGACAAATTTCTTGTTCATTCAAAAATAAACTAGAAGAAGCGGCATAATGCAGTATTAATTTTCTAATTTCTGCAATATTTTTTAAATCTGTTTTCGGCCCTGTTTTTAAAGATAGAATAGCTCCTAATTTTTCATTATGGTGAACATAAGCTAAAGAAATAATATCTTTTTCTTCTTGAGGAGAAATAATCAAATCAGTAATTTTTATTTTTTCTTTAGTTATAGAAGAAAGAGCTGAAACTTTTTCTTCTATAGACAATTGATCTTTTGGGGATATTAATTTCAAAAATCCTTCTAAATCCAAAGAAGTTTGTCCAGAAGATAAATAATCAAGAAGAATTGCTGATAATTCTTCAGCTAATTTTTTGAAATCAGCAGAATTAGTTACAAAATCAGTTTCTGCTCTAATGCAAAAAAGAGCAGATATTGTATTATTTTTCGGAAGTTCTACTTTAAATATTTTTCCTTCCGGAAAATCTGTATCCCCCAATCCTGAAGCAACGCTTTGCTTAATACTCTTCTTAAAAAGTAATTTTTTTGCTTGTTCATAATCATATTTAGCTTCTTCTAAAGCTTTAGCGCACTCCCCGAAGGGAGCTAAAGTTTCTTTTCTTAATTTAACTAATAAATTCTTCTTATTAAGTACCATTTACTCTAATTAAAGTTTATTAGTTTAGTCTTAATAACTTTTCTCTTCACTTTTATCATTTGATTTTTTAGTTATAGGGGAAAAAATACAAGTATATTGTGTTTTATTAACTCCCTTTAATGGCTCTATTGTTTTTCCCTCATCTTTTAATAATTCCTTTATTCTATTTAATAAATTATCAGCTACTGGAGATTTTACTTCAGTAGTGTCAAAAGGGGTTTTAATAATTAATTGAACTCTATCGCCACCAAGCAATCACTCTTTCATTTTTTTCATTTTTCACTCTAAATCGTGTTGATCAATTTTTAATTTGAGAGCAATAGATTTCATCTTATTTCCTTTATTTTTCTCTCTTTTGGAAGATTTATATTCAAGTTTTTGTTGTTCTTGAACAAAAGCTTGATAATTAACTAATTTAATTACAATTGGCTTAATTGAACTATTCACAATCATTAAATCTAAATCTCTTTCCTTAGAAATAGAAAAAGCTTCCTCTTTTGACACTATTTTAGAAGTTCCATCTAACTCTATTAATCTAACATTTTCTTCAGTTATATTTTCTGGAGTTAATAACTTTGGAAGTTTTTTTAATTTCAGTTTAAAAAAGTTAGAAAATAAAGTTAACTAAAATTTTTTTGAAAGGAAAAAAATTCTTTAGTAAAAAACTAAAGAATTTAAACTTTTTTGAAACTATTTAGCTACGCTCTTGTGGTGGAATTGGTAGACACGGTAGTCTCAAAAGCTACTGATAGAGAATATCATCTCAGTTCGAGTCTGGGCAGGAGCACCAATTTATTTTTTATTCAAAACTTTCTTCATCTTCTTCTTCATTACTCTTTATTCTTCCTTGATATCCGCTCCCTTCTTGCCCTAACTCCTCATTTTCTTCATATTCTTTATTAGATGATGAAGAATCATCTTCTTCTTCACTATCCAAATCACTATCTTCATCCTCTTCATCCTTTAATTCCTCTGTAGTTTCTTCCAAAGAAGATGAATCTTCATCATCTAAATCTTTTTCTGAAAAAACAATATTTTTTGATCTTTTTCCCATAACTTTTAAATATTCTGCTAAACCCATAAATTCTCTAAGTTTTCACATATTATTTCCTATATAAACAAATCTTGGATCTCCCAAAACTTCTAAATAAAAAGAAGATATTCAATCCTCAATATTTTCTTTTTTAAAATCTTTTGCTTTTGTTCAAGTTTTGGCCCACAAAGAAGAAAAAGTAAAGCTTGATTCTCCAAAACTTTCTATAGCTACATCATTAGCTATACTAATTAATGTTCTCAAGCTTAATTTACTCATCCAAATAGATTCTATTAATTAATTTTTAGAGTTTAATCATTTAGAATAAAGTTCTTTATTTAAAAGAACAAAATTTATTTCCCTTTCTTCCTGAAAAGGGAAGCTCAATTCTAATTCTTTAAAGCTTTTAGAGTCCAAATCAAAATAATTCAACCTCTGTATTTTTGGAATTGTTTTTTCTCCTATTAAAGAAGAAATACTTTTTACTTGTATTAATTCTTTTTCATTAATAGAAGAATTAGAGGAAAAAATATTAAATTCTTTGAACTCTTCGGGAAGCATTCTCACTAATATATGCTGACTCTCTTCTGTATTTCCCCTGAATAATAATAAAAGAGAAAATAAAGAAGAAAGAGAAGGAGAATTTTTATTCTTTAATTCTCAAAATAATTCATCTAACTTGGAAAGAATAATATAGTCTCTTAGATTAAGAAATTCAGAAATTTTTATTTCTTCTAATTTTTTCTTAAATAGAGGAAATAATATTTCATATTTTTTATCATTTTCAAATTCCGAAGTAAAAACTTTTTTTCATTCTTGAAAAATTGAAAATAATATAACCTGATAGGAGCAAGCGGAAGGATTGGAATAAACCTCTCTCTGCATATATTCTCTAGCTAGTAATAAAGAATATCTCTGATAATTAGTTTTTTGAAGAAAAGCTAATTTTCTTTTTCCATTAAATTTCAAAAGTCTTGTTCATTTAATTATTAAATGAGGATCTATAGAGAGAGTAAAACTACCACAAAAATATTTATCTCTCAATAAATAATCTAATCTATCGACATCAATATCCGAAGAAATTAATTCTTCTATTCATTTTCTCTCGCTTTTTTTAGAGAGAATATTTACTATTTCTTGAGAAAAAAAGGAATCTTCTTTTCCATATACTCTAGATCTTTCTGCCAATAAAGAATACAATTTTGATTCTTTATTAATAATTATTCTTCTAGTCATTTCTTCATGAGAGAAAGCAGGAAATAATCATTCAAAAAAATGAGAAAAAGGTCCATGCCCTAAATCATGAAGAAGAGCGCAAGCTAAAGCTAAATCAATTTCCAATTGATCATCTTTAAGAGTCAAATCCCCTAAAGAAAGAAAATGAGAAATAAATTTAGAAGTTAAAGCAAAAACCCCCAAAGAATGTAAGAGTCTAGAGTGGGTGGCTCCTGGAAAATTTTCATGTAAAAAGCCTAATTGACTAATAGAAGAAAGTCTCTGAAATTCTTCAGTATTTAATAATCCATAAAGTCAAAATGAATATCCTTCAAACTTTATTTCTCCGTGAATAGGATCTTTTATAAACGGCCATCCTCCGATGGCCGGAAGATCTAAATGGGGTTTAGAAAACGATAGGATTTTAAATTGCCTTTTTTAATTCTTTTAAAGAAGACTCTAATCTTTTGCAAATTCTTTCTATTCCCAATAAAAAGAAAGTAGAATGAACTGGCAACCCTTCTTCCTCTCCAATTAAAATAAATCTCAATTTATGACAAATCTCTTGTTTAGACATTTCAAAAATAAAAAATAATTTTTTTAATAATAATCTTGCTTCCATTTCTGATCATTTCTCAAATTTATATTCTTTCAAGAAATTTAAAACTTTTTGAATGAACTCCAAATTAGATGCATCTAATTTAAGTTTTTTAATAAATTTTTCATTTAAATAATCATTTCCAAAGAACTCTTTTGCAATTTCTTCTAATGCAAGAGCATATTTAACTCTTGTTCTAAATCTTAAAGCAAATTCTTTTTTCATTTCTTCAGACAATTGAAAATCTCCTATTTTGCCTTTAAAAAAAGGTAATACAAAATTTAAATATTGATGAGCATCCATTTTGCTTAAATATGAAAAACTCATTCAATCTAACTTTTTGAGATCACATACAGAAGGAGAGCCGCTTAATCCTTCAACTGTAAAGTTCTTAACACTTTCTTTTAAATTAAAAAATTCTTGCTCGCCTAAATTTCACCCTAAAAGTAAAAGATAATTTAAAAGAGCTTCTGGGTAGTATCCTAAGCTCAAAAGATATTCCACTGAATATTTTTCAGCCTCAGCATCTCTTTTAGATATTTTTTTGCCAGATTCAGAAACTAATAAAGAAAGATGTCCAAAATTAGGCATATTTTCTTCCCACCCAAAAGCTTCATACAAAGCTATTTGATAAGGTGTGTTAGAAATATGCTCTTCTCCTCTAAAAATATCTGAAATATTCATTTCATAATCATCAACAACTACGGCGAAATTATAAGTTGGAAGTCCATTACTTCTCATTAATATTATTTCTCCCATAGAAGATGCTGGAATAGACATTTCTCCTCTTACATAATCTTTTCAAGCATAAATTTTTGAGCTATCCAATTTCAATCTATAGCTAAAGGGAATATTTTTCTTCATTTTCTCTTCAATTTCTTTTTCCATTAAATTTTTACATTTACCGGAATATAAATATGGATTATCTTTTTTTTCTTCTTTTAGCTCTTCTTCTGTACAAAAACATTTATAAACTTTTCCTTTTGTAACTAATTCTTGAATTCTTCGTTTATAAATTTCTGTTTTTTGAGATTGAAGATAAGGCCCATAAATGCCTGGAGATGCAAAAGATTCATCAGGTATTAATGAAAGAGCTTCTAGATTATCTAAAATTCTTTGAATTTGTGCTTCTTGATTTCTAGATTGATCAGTATCTTCTATTCTTAAAATAAAATCTCCGTGATTTTGTTTTGAATATAAAAAATTAATCAAAGCAGTTCTTAATCCCCCTATATGAAATTCTCCTGTGGGAGAAGGGGCAAATCTTGTTCTAACTTTTCTTACAGTTTGATCCTCCATATTATTTAACTATGTGTTTTAAATACTCATAAATTATTTAATTATTTAATACTTTTAAAATTTCTTTGGCTATGACAAAAATAACAGGAACTGTTATCGAATTTCCAAATTGTTTATATGCTTGATTATCACTTACAGGTATTAAATAATTATCAGGAAATCCTTGAAGTCTCGCACATTCTCTAGGGGTTAATTTTCTAGGATTTTTATCTTTTTGTTTTATTAATATTTCGCTTCCATCTTTATAATACCTAGCTGAAATAGTATTAGTATAAATACTATTTTCATCAAATAAAGAATAACCAAAACCCCTTCCCTTTAAAATATGTTCTTCTTTTCTTCGTTGATTGCCTTTTCATAATAAATCAGAAATAGTATATTTATGACTTACCTCTTTCTCTAATATTTCCCCAACTTTAGTTTTTTGAAAAGTTGGAGAAGGCATTTTAAAGTCTTTATATGAAAAGACTAAATCTTTTGCAAGCCAACAATATATATTCTTTCTCTATTTTGTGGTATTCCAAAATCACTTGATTTTAAAAGGCAATGAGTAATATGATAATTTAATTCTTGAAGACTTTTTGGAATAATTTGAAATGTTTCTCCTTTATTATGAGTTTTTAAATTTTTTACATTTTCTAATAAAAAAGATTTTGGTTTCTTATCTCTAAGAATTCGGACAATTTCAAAAAATAAAATTCCCCTCTCATCCTTAAAACCTTGTTTTTTGCCGGCTTGACTAAAAGCTTGGCAAGGAAAACCTGCAACTAATATATCATGATCAGGAATATTTTCAGTAGATATATTTCTGATATCTCCTTCCGGAATGTCTCCGAAATTATAAAAATAAGTTAATTTAGAAAATTTGTCTATTTCACTGCTAAAAACTGTTTTTACTTCTCCTGTTAAATGAAATCCTAATCTAGTTCCTCCGATTCCAGCAAATAAATCAATCATTTTATATTTAGCACTTTCATTATTAGGGAATGAAATTAATTCCATTACTTATTTAATTTCCTTTTCTAAATAAGCTTTATTACTATTTCCCACAAGAAAGATAAAAAATCTTTAGAGGATTTTAAAGAAATAGTTAAAAATTATCAAAAAGAACATTCTAAAGAAACCTTAAAAATAATTTCAGAATTATTTATTAATTTGAATTATCATGAAAAAAATTATGACTATTTTTTAGAAAATGCAAGCCAAATTATTGAAAAAATTAAAAATTTACAATAAACTAGATTTTTATTTAATGTTCTAAAAAATAATGAAAAATTATGAAGAATTAAAAATTACTGACTACAAATGAGAAGGATATACACTTTGAAAATATATTAAATTGCACTTTCCTTATTACACTAAATTATTAATTATTAAAGAGTTAAGGCTTAAACATATTCTTTTAAATGATCAAATTTCATATTTCCAGTATAAATTACAATTTGGCGATATTATCAAAATTTATTTATTACCTGATTTATCTAGCTTTAAAAAGAAAAAAAATAAACCACTAGAAAAAGAATATTTAAAACTTAATACTTCAATAAAATCGCAAATATTCTTTGAAAATGAAAACTTAATAATTGTTAATAAAAAAGCTAACCAAATAATTCAACCAGATTCTTCTAAAAAAAATTATTCTTTGGAAGAATTACTTCAAGCCTATATAAAAACAATTGATTCAGAAAGTACTTATAGGCCTAAATTTATTCATAGATTAGATAGACCTGTTGAAGGTTTATTAATTGCAGCTAAAAATGCTAAAGCTCATTCAATTCTTTCTAAAGCAATTAGAGAAAGAAAAATTCAAAAATTTTATAAAGCAATTGTTTTAGGGAGCTTTCCTCTTAAAGAAATGCAATTAGAAAATTGAATTCTCGATAAATCAACCAAAGTTAAAGTTTTAGAGCGAGAAAATTATGGAACTAAATTCGCTATTTCTTTAGTTAAAGGAATTAAAAAAACTCCTAACTATTCTATAGTAGAAATAAAGTTAGTTACTGGCAGAAAAAATCAAATTAGAGCGCAATTGGCACATTTAGGGCATCCAATTGCCGGAGACAGAAAATATTTCAATAAAAACTTAAAAAAACAATTTAAAGAAAAGGATTTTAATTGAAAAAAACAATTTTTAAGCTCTGAATCAATTGCTTTATTTTCTTATAAATTAATTTTTGAAGATGAATTGGTTAAAGTATTAAACTTGGGGAAAAATACATTTGAACTCACAAAAGAGCCCAAAAATTGATCTTTTTGAATTAAAAGCTTAAGTTTTTAAGCAACTTTTATCTTTTTTGAAGAATTCAAAAAATTTATATTTACAAAACTAGCTTTTTTTAAATTATTTTTTCTCCTATTGATAAAAAAATTTAAATAGAAATTTAAAAAAGTATTAATTAAAGGGACTTTCCCGAAAGCTTTAAATATCTCTTTATTTCTATTAAGCATCAAAAAATGGAATAACAAAAAGAAAGCAAATATACCTCCAAGCATTGGAAAACATAAAGAATAACAAATAAATTTCAATTCTTTAAGTCCTTCTTTCGTAGCTACTGCAATATTCAATAAAGAAAGAATTAAAGTAGCTATAAAAAGAATTACTAAAGCTACTCCGGAATAAATAAATATAGTTTCTCCTCAATGTTCTGATCTTCTTAAGCTATCAAAAAAACCCCCTCCTTGAGTTAAAAAATATTTATCTCAAACAGTTGGGCTTACAAAAAAGAAAATTTTTTCTATTATTGTTGTTGATTTCATATGTTGTGTTAGATGAATGCTTGAAAAACCTATTAATCAAATAAAAAAAGAAACAATTGAAAAATATCATGAAATTTCTAAAAATTTAATAGTTCATAAACTTAATCTTTTAATTTCGATTTCTTCCTTATTCCCCCAACGGGGGATATAAGGAGTTATGAAAAAATTTTTAAATCAAGTCTCTAATTGAGTCAATATTTGAAGAAATTATTTTAGCAGATTCAATCAATTTCTTCTCTTCTTTATCACTTAATGGAAAAACTATTATTTCTTTTATACCTTCTTTACCTACAATTGTAGGAAGTGCTAAAGTCACATTTGATAATCCATATTCACCATTCAATCCAACACTTAAAGGGAGAACTTCATTTGTATCATATATAAAAGCACTCAGAATTTTCGCTAAAGCTGCCCCAATTCCATAATGAGTAGCTCTTTTTCTAGAGATTATTTCATATGCTTTTCTTCTAACTTCTTTTTCTAATTTTTCTTCGTAATCAGAACAACAGAAAGGTGAACCTTCAAAATGATCTTCTTCGCATCTATTAATCGTTCTCCCTCCAACTCTAATTTGAGAAAAAGTTACTAAGGAACTATCTCCATGTTCTCCCAATACATAGGCTCCTTCTATAGAATTTGGAGATACTTTAAGAGAAGTTGAAATTTTAATTAATAATCTGGAACTATCAAGCACTGTTCCGGAACCAATAACTTTATTAGTTGGTAGGCCACTCATCTGTCTAAATGCATGTGTTAATACATCTACAGGATTAGAACAAATTAAAACAATTCCAGAAAAACCTGAATCTTTAATTTTCTCAGCAATAACCCTTATTATTTCTACATTATCCCTAACCATTTGCAATCTTGTTTCTTCTGGTTTTTGAGGTCTTCCGGCAGTAATCACAACATAGTCATAATCTTGCAAATCACAATAATCTATTGCCCTAACCTTTGATTGTGCTTTAAAAAATAATGTACTATCTTCTAAATCTAAAGCTTGACCTTTAGCTAATTCATTGTTGTAATCTATTATTCCATATTCACTTGCTAAATCTTGGTGAATAGCTGAATATAAGAAGGAGGAGCCCACAGCTCCACAGCCTATTACAGCTACTTTTACAGCCATTTTTTATTTAAATTAATTTTATAAAAATTAAGCAATAAATACCTTGAATCTCTTACTTTTTGATTCACTTTCTAAAAGTAAAAAAAGTATTTCTAAAGAAAAATTTATCTCTATTTATCTTTGCGGGCCTACTCTTTATAACTATTTACATATAGGTAATCTAAGACCTATAGTTATTTTTGATTTCTTAATTAGATATTTAAGGATAAAAAAATATCCTTACAAATATGTTCAAAATTTAACAGATATAGATGAAAAAATTCTTTTAAAAGCTCATAAAGAAAAAAAAACAGTTCAAGAGGTTACTGATCAATATACTGAATCTTTCCTTAATATATTGAAAAATTTAAATATAGTTTTTCCAGATAATTTGCCCAAAGTAAGTGCTCATATGAAAAATATTCACTTTCATATTGCTGCGCTTTTAAAAAAGAAAAAAGCAATATGAGATAAAAAAACCCAAACTATTAAATTTTTAAGCTCTACAAAATCAAAAAATTTAAGTTATTTTTCAGGAAATGATGTTTCTAAAGAAGAAAGTTGTTTTGCTTTATGAAAAGAAAATAATAATACTCCTATTTCTTATCCCTCTCCTTGATTTCCTGGAATACCCGGATGACATATAGAATGTTTTTCAATGATAGATGAAAATTTTGAAGTGCCGATTACCATTCATGGAGGAGGAGTTGATTTGAAATTCCCCCATCACGAAAATGAGAATTTATTGTGCAGATTTTGACATAAAAAGGATTTAGCAAAAATTTGAGTTCATGTGGGACAAGTTTTGAATGAAGAAGGAAAACTTTCTAAATCAAGCAATTATAGCTTAACTGTTGAAGATTGCGCTTCACAATTTTCTTGAAATTTCCTAAGATATCTTTTTATGAAAGTTGGATATCAAAAACCCTTTACAATAGATCAAGAACTTTTATCTTCTTATTGAGCTGAATGAAAGGGTTATTTGTCAGCTTTAAATTATGCTGAAATTATTTTGTTGAATAGTAGTCATGCTTTGATATCAGATGAGCAAGAAGAAGTGCAACCAGATGAAATATTGCTCCACCATTTGGAGAATGATCTCAATTTGCCTGAACTTCTTTCTTGATTAGAGGATTTAAAAAAATCTTTATTAAATGCTATTAAAGCTTCTAAATACCAAGAAATTTATTTTTATTGAAAAAAAATAAAAAATAATTTGGAACTGCTTGGCTTTACCATAGAAAATATGTCTAGAGAAGATATAAAGGAAGCTAATCAATGATTAGAACTAATTGAACAAAAAGATTATAAAAAAGCAGATAAATTAAGAGCTAAATTAATAGAAAAAGGAATTCTTCCTTAAAGAATGATTAATTTAAAAAAACAATTAATGCTTAATGGAAAAAAAAGTGTTTTAGAAATTCTTAAAGATAATTCTTTAAGAAAATTAATTCAACATATTTATTTAACTAATAATCAAACTAATTTAATTTCAATGTGTAAATCTCTTAATATCCCATACTCAATACAGAATCCAGCTTGATTAAAAGCTCTTAAAAAAGAATTTGATTCTAAATACTCTAATGTTTTTGCAGTTTTGAACTCCAAACCACAATTATCTTTTGAAGAATTTAAGAAAATCCTTTTAATAAAAGAAAAAACACCTAACTTATTACTTATGGTAGAAAGAATTCAAGATCCTTACAATTTTGGCGCTATTATTAGAACTTGTTTGGCTGCTGGAATAAATTACTTAATTTATTCCTCTTCAAATAACACAAAATTGAATAATATTGTTTTGAAAACTTCTCAAGGATATGCCCTAAAAATGCAATTAATTCAAGTAAAAGATCTTTCAAAAGCTCTTCAAGAGCTTAAAAAATTAAATTTTTTAAGTTACGCTGCCTCTCTTAGAGAGCCTTCTAAAAATTATTTTTCTATGAAATTTCACGATAGAACAATTATTGTTTTAGGGAATGAAGGCTTTGGAATTTCTCCTAAACTAGAAGAACATATAGATTATAGAATTAAAATTCCTATGCACAACAATATTGAATCTTTAAACGTTTCTGTTGCTAATGGAATTCTTATTTATGAAGTATTAAGACAACAGACTTTAAAAAAATAAAAAAATTTTTAAATAAATTGTAAATTTTTCAAATTAATTGGGCTTTCAGCCCAATTAATTGGCAATTATTAGCTAATTGTTAGATAATTATTTTTATAAATTTTCATAAAAATTGTGCTTAAATTCATTTCCTACTCTAAAATCAATAAACAAAAATTTAATGAATTTAAAAAAAATAAAAAATATATCTTGACTTAATTTCTTAAAAAATTTTTAAAAACATAATTTTTATTTAAACCTCTTTTACATCTAATTTTTCCTTCATTTCATTTATTAATCTCAAAGCTATTTTTGCACTTACTTTGGCCTCTACATTTTCTCTAACTGTTTGAAAAATTTTGGCTGATGACGCTGCATCAGCCTCACATCTTTGGCGAAATCTATAACTTCCCCAACAATCTCCTCGAAAGCCATTTCTTTTAATTTCGGTAGAAAATTTATCTCACTTTACAGCTTCATTTCTTGCTGTAGATAAATAATCAGTTTCTAATAAAACAGAAAATGGATCATGATTTTGATTATTAGGTTTTATTTTGAGATATTGACCAAAACCAACCTTTTCTGAATTATTTCAACCAATATCATTAAGAGCTTGAAGCACTTTTTGTTTATCGCTCGGAATTTTACTATCAATTTTTTTGTAACCTGAATCATTAACTACTTCTTCTAATATTTTCAAAAACTGAGCACCATCCCCTTTTAATGTAGAAAACACTTTATAATAAGTAAACAAAGCCTTTCTTTGATTTACAGTTGGAGGAACTACTTTTTGTTGTTCGATAACATTTCCTAAATCACTATGGTTTTCTCAATCTTTAACTTGCTCAATAGCTTCTTTAAAACTTGTTGTCAGATTATTTAATTCTTTTTGAGAATTTAACAATTTTGTTTCAGATTCAACTTTAATTACTGATAAATCACTTTCTTTTCCCATTTCTTTATTAATTTTTGTGACTTTATCTTGTATACTGGACAGTTTATATTTGTTATCTTCGTTTTTTTCCAAAAAAGTTTTTGAATAAGAACTCAACTTACTTATTCCTTCAGAATAAGTTGAAAGATTATTTACTGATGATTTTTCATTTAATGCTTTAATTGTGGAACTTTTTAAATTTAAAGTACTTTCTTTAGTCTTAAGATCCTTCAGAGGGGTTATTTTGCCCCCCCCACTGCAGAAATGTTGAAAGATAGGGAATCTAAATTATTTCCACTGGGCAACAAAAAATAAACTAAATTGCTGCCAGCTAATACGGGGAATAAAAAATAAATTCCATATTTATATCTCAAAATAATCCTTAGTTAAATTATTAAATTATTGCACTTAATTTTTTAAATTAGTTTTTTTAACAATAAATCTTTTTAATTTAATTAAAGAATTTCTAACTTTTCATCAAAAATTCTATTTAGCAAATCTTTTTTAGTGTTATCTAATATTTCTATTTTTGACTGTAAATTTTCAATTTTTAATTGAATATTTTCACAAATATTATTGAATTTTTCTAAAGTTTTGTCATCAGGAATTATTATTTTCAATTCCAGTAATTTAGGAAGTCTTAATCTTTTAGTTATTGTGACTACTGCTGTTTTTTCTAAAATTGTCAAATTTGACTTAATTGTTTCTGATAAAAGATAAAAAAATCTATTTTCTTTTGGAGAAATTATGAAACATTCAGGAGTTGCTTCAAATTTACCTCTGTATAAATTCATTACAAATTTACCTGTATCAGTTATTAGTATTGCATTCTTATCATAGGAATATTGATAACTTTTAAAAAGATTTTTTCCAGAAGATGAAAAAAATGGATATTTTCCATTTTTATTTGAAGATTTAATTGATTTTTTACCTTTTTTAAATATTCCAATTTTTTCGAGTTTTTGATATTGTCAATCACTAGAAAATCTTTTCTCTCTCTCTCTGGTTCATAAACTATGAAATTATTGCTTGGAAACCTTAGATTCACAAATCACTCTTTGAAAATAGAAGTTCTAATATTCTGAAGCACTTCTATTCATCTTTCACTATTTCCAATTAATTCATCATAGGAAGAAAGGATATTTCCAATTTTTTGTTGAATATCATGGGGGGGGCAAGGGAATTTGATAGATAGCAATTTAGAAAGGGTTAAATGAGGTTGAGCAGTAGATGATTTAGCTAGTTTCATTAATTTTTCTTTCATTTTCGGATAATCAAAACAATATTTAATGAACTTAGGATCAGAAATTCCTTCATAAGAATTAAATCCGTATAAGTTTGGAGAAAGGCAAGCTGAAAAATTTAAAATAGCTGAATCGCCTGCAGAATTCCCACATCCAACCACACAAATAGTATTTTCAGAGAATAATTTACTTTGTTTTAATCCTTTTGAGTTGTAATATTTATTGCATTTCAAAATTTTTAAATAATTGCTGTCACTCACTTCCTTGCAACAAACTAAAGGAATATTTCCTTGACAAAATAAAGAAGGATCGCAATTAGGTTTATGATTTGCAATTCCTCTTTCTATTTTTACTAATTTATCTAAAGTTGTTAATTCTCACTTATTTTTGTGACAAAACATAACTAAATTAATTTAAAATTTTTTCCACTTTCTTCCCCAGAAGGGGAAACAAGAAAAAATTTACTTAATAAATAAAAAAATAATTTTCTTGCTCTTCCCTATAATCCTCTATCTTGTAACTATAAAACTACTTAATTAATTTCCCCTTTTAAGGGAAATTTAAGAATTATATAAAAGCTTTACTATCTAATTTAAAAGACTTTCCCATTGTTGAAGAAAAAGATATTTTTTTAATGTAATTCTTTTTAATAGAAGCTGGTTTTTTACTTTTAATTAATTTCAAAAGATAATCAAAATTTTCTACTAATTGATCAATTTCAAAATCAACTCTACCTATACTTAAATGAACATTCCCTCCTGAATCATTTCGTAAAACTTTTTGACCAGCTCTAAATTTTTGTACAGTGGAAATAGTATCTTGAACTAAAGTTCCTTCTTTTACTGAAGGTAATAAACCTTTAGGTCCAAGAATTTTCCCCAATACTAAAAGTTTAGGCATGCAACTTTGTGCTGAAATAATTAAATCAAAATCTAATCAACCAGATCTAATCTTGTCGATTATATCTTCATTTCCTAAATAGTCAATGTTATATTTTTCTTTATCTGATTCACCTAATTTATCATCAAAAACCAACAATTTTAAGGGTCTTTTAATTACTGGATGAGGTAATAAATAATTTAATTTAATATTTTGATCATTTTTTTTGGAATGTATAGATAAGTGGAAAACTACATCTATACTTTCAACAAAAGAATCTTTCTTATTATTTTTTATCTCATTTAATATTTCTTTTAATTCCATTATTCTTGAGAAACTTTAATTCCCATTTGTTTAGCTGTTCCCAAAATCATTGCTACCATACTTTCAAGAGAAGTTGTATTGGAATCAACTAATTTATATTTTGCAATTTCTTCAATTTGCGAAAGAGTTAAAGTTTTCACTATTTCTTTATTAGGGGCAGATGCTCCTTTTTCGATTTGAGCAGCTTTTTTTAATAAAACAGCTGTAGGTGTTGTTTTTACTTTAAATTTGAAAGCTTTAGTAGGTAAAATTTCTATCTCAACTGGAACTCTTTCTCCCATTCTATCACTAGTTTTTTCATTAAATTCCTTTGAAAATTGCACCATATTAATGCCTAAACTAGCTAAAGCTGGACCAGGCTTTGCTTGTCCGCCAGTTAATTCTAACTTAGCTATTCTATTTCTTGTTTTAAAAAACATTAATCTTTTTTTAATTCTTCAACTCTAACTTTTGTTTTATTTCCTTTAAAAGAAAAATATTTAACTATTCCAGTTACTTGTGCATATAAAGTATGATCTTTTCCCATTCCAACATTTTCTCCAGGATGGATTTTTTTACCCCTTTGTCTATAAATAATTGAACCAGCTTGAGCCAATTGACCATCACTTAATTTAGCTCCTAAATATTTAGGAGCTGAATCTCTTCCATTTTTAGTTGAACCTACTCCTTTTTTGGAAGCCATTAATTATTTTTGTTCAATCATTATTAATTTATATTTTTCTGGAAATTTACGTTTTAAATATTTCAAAAGCCTTCTTCTTTGAGATAATAATTTAAATAAAGCAGTTTTACAATAATAATCTTTTTTATTTATTTTTAAATGTTGTTGCAATTTTTGTATTCTCTCTCAAAGTAATCTAAGCTGGAAAACACTATCTCCGCAATTAACAACAACTTGTTTTTCTTTATTTTCCATTATTTATTATTACTAATTATTAGTTTATTTAATAAATATACTTTCCTCTTTATGTTTTCCAAAAGAAATAATTGAAACTTTTATATTTAAATAATTTTCTATGAAAGACACAAAGTCTTTAAATTCAAGAGAAAAATCTTCATATTTCTTAATTTTTGAGTAATCTTCTTTTCATGCTTTAAATTCTTTATAGTTTAATTTAATTTCATTTTTTTCAGCTAAGTAATTTGCTTCGGGAAATAATAATTCCCTGCCATTTAAATCTTGATATCCTACACAAACTTTTATTTTTTCAAAACCATTAAATACATCCACTAAAGTTAGAATAATTTCATCAATTCCTATTACTTGAATGGAATATTTCAAAGCATTTAAATCTAATCAACCTATTCTTCTTGCTCTAGCTGTATTAGAACCATACTCATGCCCCCTCTCTCTTATTATTTCTACCAATTCTTGTTCATCATCACTCAATTCAGTTAATAGAAGTCCCTCTCCAACTCTGGTAGTATAAACTTTCACTACCCCTATTATTTTTTGAATAGTTTTGGGAGAAAAATAAGCACCGTGAGTAAAAGCGCTAGCTATATTAGAAGAAGTTACAAAAGGATAAGTGCCCAAATCAATATCTAATAATAAGCCTTGACTACCTTCCAACAAAAAAGAAACTTTTTCTTTTCTTTTTTCAGTAATAAAAGAGTAATAATCTATCAAATAAGGCTTTAATAATTGAATTAATTTATTGTATTTTTGAGATACTTCCTGAGGAAGAAAAGGGGAAAAGCCATTTTTTTCAAAAATAGGATTTTTTAATTGCAAATTTAAGCTAAGCTTTCTATTCAATTTTTCAATATCAAATAAATCAATTAATTTCATTCCAATTCTTGCATTTTTATCTGCGTAAGCTGGACCAATTCCTTTTAAAGTACTTCCTATTTTAGAATTTCCTCTAAGCTTTTCACATAATTTGTCTCATTCTATATGAAAATCAAAAATTACATTAGCTTGATTAGAAATAAATAATTTGCCCTTTAAGCTCTCGCCCTTAATTTTTTCAATACTTTCTATTTCTTCTAATAATAATGCTGGATTAACAACCACTCCAGGAGCAATTATTGCAGAACTATTAAATATTCCAGAAGGAATACTTCTTAAAACACATTTTTTTCCATTATGATAAACAGTATGACCAGCATTATCTCCTCCTTGATATCTAACTACATAGTCAAAAGAAGAAGATAATAAATCAACAATTTTTCCTTTGCCTTCATCCCCGAATTGAAGGCCAATAACAACTACTATATTTCCTTCTCTGTTCATTAATTTAAAACAAAATCATTCTTTTTAAACTTCCTTTTTCTCCTTTTTAAGGAGAAAAAGTTAAAAAGTTCTAACTGTCTATTCTAGAATTTTTGTTACTGTTCCAGCCCCGATAGTTTTACCCCCTTCCCTAATAGAAAATTTAAAACCTTGTTCGATAGCTACAGAGCTAATTAAGCTAACAATAATTGGAGAATGGTCTCCCGGAAGAATCATTTCTACTCCTTGAGGCAATGCAATTTCCCCAGTAACATCAGTTGTTCTAAAGTAAAATTGTGGTTTATAACCTTGTCCAAAAGCTGTATGTCTTCCCCCTTCTTCTTTTTTCAAAGCATAAACTTCTGCTTCAAATTTTGAATGAGGAGTAATTGACTTAGGTTTTGAAAGAACTTGTCCTCTAGTTACTTCATTTTTTTCAACACCTCTTAAAAGAATACCTGCATTATCACCTGGAATAACTTCTTCAAGAGGTTTTCTAAACATTTCAATTCCAGTAACAATTGCTTTTCTAGTTTCACCAAAACCAACAATTTCAACTTCTTCCCCAACTTTTAATCTTCCTCTTTCGCATCTTCCAGTAACAACAGTACCTCTTCCAGTAATTGTTAATACATCTTCGATAGAAAGCAAGAAAGGTTTATCAATTTCTCTTACTGGAAGAGGGATATAATTATCCAAATAATCTAATAATTCTTGAATAGATTTTTCAGCTGCTGGATCCCCTTCTAAAGCCTTCAAAGCTGAACCTCTAACAACAGGAGTGTTGTCTCCATCAAAATCATAAGAAGTAAGTAATTCTTTAATTTCCATTTCAACAAGATCTAACATTTCAGCATCCATTACTGTATCACACTTGTTCAAAAATACCACTATTCTTTGAACACCTACTTGTTTAGCTAATAGAATGTGTTCTCTAGTTTGGGGCATTGGTCCATCAGTAGCTGAAACAACTAGAATAGCTCCATCAACTTGAGCAGCTCCAATAATCATGTTTTTGATATAGTCGGAGTGTCCTGGACAGTCAACATGAGCATAATGTCTTTCTTTTGTTTCATATTCAACATGAGTAGTGTTAATAGTAATTCCTCTTTCTCTTTCTTCTGGAGCTCTATCAATGGAAGCATAATCTCTTGCTTCTCCTAAACCTAATTTAGAGCAATAAGTACATATTGCAGCAGTTAAAGTAGTTTTTCCGTGGTCAATATGGCCAATAGTACCAACATTTATATGTTCTTTGTCTCTACTAAACTTAACTTTCGACATAATTTATCTAACTATTTTTTTATTTTAATCCTTATAGGATTTTAACAATAATCGCTTTTCAAAATAATTTTTTCTCATAATTGACTAGAATTTTTAAACTTTTCATTTTGTCAAGACAATTTACTTCATTGTCTGTATCTATAGCTAAATAACTTTTTCTTTTGTTGATCAATATTTACCTCTTTCCAATTGCATTCTGAAACAGTTTCCTCTATCGCAAATAAAGCTGCTCCTATTCCACTTAATTGAATTCATTGGGAAATTACTAAAGATCTTCCCAATCCATTAGATTGAATAAGACTAAATAAATTATTCTTAGTTAAACCTCCTCCAATTAAAATATCTTCTTCCATTACACCCGCTTCTTCTAATACTGCTCTTATTGAGAAGGCTAAGCCTTCAAAATAAGCAATAATTCAATCTTTAGGAGTAGATTGATTATTTATCAAATAAAAAGAGGAATTTCAATTTTCTCTAGAAGATAGTAATCATTTGCCTGAAAAGAAAGGCAAACAAAGAGGGCAAGACATTAAATTAAGTTGCTCTAATTTCATTGTGTCTAAATCATTAAAGTTATCGAAATTTAAATTAGCTTTTAATCAATCTAAAGATTGACCACAATTAGAAAAGCTTCATTCTAGAGCAAATCTTGGAAATTCATTAACTTTCTTCCAAGCTAATGTAATTAAAGGACTATTTTCACCATCAAAAGATTCCAATAAAGCTTCAAAATCTAATTCTTTTGGAACTAATTTCAATAAAAATGCTCCTGTTCCATAAACTAACGAAGAATTTATTTGATTAATTCTTTTTGCAAAGTGAAGAGCTGCCTGTTGATCTCCAACAACACCTTTTATATTTATCTTGTGTTTTCCTATTTCAATTCCAAAAATTTCTTCGTCATTTGCTATTAATGCGGGAAGTTTATCTTTAGGTATTTTAAAAAAATCACATAATTCTGAATCTCACTCTAAAGTTTTTAAATTTAATAAAGCTGTTCTTGAGGCAGAAGAATAATCGGAAAAAAATTTTTTGCCTTTAGTTAATTTATAAATTAATCAAGATTCTAGAGTACCCATTAAATAATCATTATTTAATTGATTTGCAAATTCTTTAATTAAATAATTGAGTTTAGTTGCAGAACTATAAGTAGTTATTCATAAACCTGTTCTTTCTCTAATAAAATTTCTATTTTCATCACTTAGTCCTTTTATAAAATCTTCTGTTCTATTATCTTGTCAAGAAATTATTGGAGTCAAGGGTTTACCATTATTTTTATCTCATAACAAAACACTCTCTCTTTGTGTTGAAATAGATAAAAAAGAGGGATAATCCTCTTTTTTTAAAGAATCCAATATATTAATTAAATTTTTTTCAACAACTTCTCAAAGTTCATTTCCATTATGTTCAACTCATCCTTCTTTTGGAAAATATGTTTCAAAAGGAAATTCTTTACAAAATATTTCTTTTCTTACACTAGAAAAAAGTATTAATTTAAGACTAGTAGAACCTAAATCTATCGAAAGAACTAAATTTTCTTTAGTCAAAATTAACTAAAATTTTAACTACTTCCCTTATAAGGGAAGTAGAAAAAAACTAAATTATTTGTTGTTTGGGTTAGATTTTGGGGTTTTGCTACTGTGAATAGTTTTCTTATCATTTCCATTAGCTGAAGAAGGGGCATTATCATTGAAAAATAACTTTTTAAAAATATTTTTGATATTAATTGCATAAGGCTTTAATTTCTTAATAAGTATTGCAACAAACTCATTTTTTTTAGGAGTAGGAGTAACATCTTCCTTTGAATCTATATCTTTTATATCGTCATTATCATTCATAGATCTACTATTCTTCCCATCTGGACGCATTTCTTGAGCTTTAGAAATATGAATTCTTTTTTTATCAAAATCTTTTGGAACAACTTTAGGGGGCTTTCCATGTTCTATAGCATCTTTTATTTTTTCAATATCTAAACCTTTTTCATCGTCGCTAATTTTAGCTCCCTTTGCATGAGGTGTAGAAGTCTTTCGTATTACTCCCTTATCACTAGGTGTTGCTGAGCTGCTAACTTTAACGCCCGCATTTTTACCATTATCATCATTCAACTTTTGGGCGTTTATACTTTTAATTTCTTTCTTTTCCTTATCCCCTCCCCCACCACTTACACCAACTTTTTTAGAATCATCATTTAAAGGCAAAGCTTCAGAAGAAACTATTTTATTATCCTTTTTATCGCCGGCAGAAAAAGCCATACTATTTAACTCTTATATATTTAATAGCTTAAATATAAGCCTCTTTAATTATTAAAAAACACTAATAATTTTAATAAAATAAGACCCAATAGTCGACAAAAATAAATTATTTTTCAACCTTCTTTTTCTTTGGTTTCGGTTTATCTAAATTACTTTTATTAAGTCCAACACTACCAGAAAATTCTTTATAATCTAAATCTCTTCCTTCATCTTCTGAAGAAAGAACTTTTTCTACAATATCTCCAGAAGTTTCTTTTTCAACTTCGCTAATTAATTTTTGTGAAGTTGAAAAAGTAGACTCTTCTTCATCATTTAGTCCTAATCTTTGAGGAGGGAAAGATTTATTTTCATGTTCTTCTTTCAATTTATTTCTTTCTTCATCCTTACTCATCTTTCCTTTATTGTCAATAAATTCTTTAACTAATTCCCTTGCTCTATCTACTACATGCTGTACCTTCTCAAGACTATCTAAAGTAGTTCCTGAAGCATTAACATGTCCTCCACCACCAAACTCTTCAGCTAATTTTCTAACATCAAATTCCCCTAATGATCTAAAACTAGCTAAAATAGTGTTTTCTGCAACTTCAGCGAATAACATTCAGAGAATATTATCCTCAATATGGCCTAACGTGGAAACTAAACCACTACTTGTTGAATAAGGAGCGAATTGCTCAACAGTCCCCTTATCAATTAAATACCAAGCAAATTTTTCATCTTGTTTGTAATTTGAAAGAATAAATCCTCTAAGTTTTAATTCAACTAAAGTTACTCTTTTCAAATTATTATTCAAAAATTCTCTATCTGCTCCAGCTCTTAAAGCTTTAGCGGCTAGCACTAATGTTCTAGGGGAGACATCAGAATTACTAAAAGAACCACTATCAGTTATTATTCCTAGATAAAAGAAAGTTGCAGCTTTACTATTGATTGTTCATTGATAATAATCGCAAATTTGCAACAATTGACAACAACATGCTGCATAACTCGCATCAACTCAAGATAAATCTGTGTAATAATCAGTCAAAACATCGTGATGGTCCACTCTAATAACAGCCCCTCATTTTCTAGTTCCCAAGCCTTTAAAGAATTCATTAAACATTTGTGTTCTTTCTCCTATTGAAACATCAACTACTAAAGCCATTGCACTAGAAAAATTAAAATTCTCTGGCAATTGATCAAAATCCATTCTCAATCAAGGGAATACTCCCTGTGAACTTCCAACTACATAAATTGATTTTCCAGGAAATTGAGTTTTAAAAACCTCCTTCATTCCAAAGCCAGCCCCAAGACAATCCCCATCAGGTCTCTCATGAATAAAAATAACAATATTGTTAAATCTCTTAACATAATGTTGAAAATTTTTTAAGAAAAAATCTCTAGCCTTAGTTTGTTGAGAAATCACCCTTTCCATAGGTGATTTCTTTTTAAAAAACAACTTAATTAAATAATTTAATCATTAAACAATATATCTTCTTTGATTTTACCAGCTATTTTATTGAAACTAAAAATTAGAGAGGTCCAAAAAAAAGATCCAATTCTTTAATTAATCCATCTTCATCATTTGAATATTTAGAAATATAAGTTGCTTCCTGACCTAATAAAAATAAAGCATTAGAAAGCGCGCAACTCCTTACACCTCCTTTTGTCATTGGAATATCATTATGATTATCCCCGAAAGTCAAAATATTTGAATAAGGAACTCCAAAAAAATTAGCTACAAATTCAACAAAACTAAACTTGTCTTCTTGTTTGCTTTGAATTTCCAAATTAATTAAACCTGGATAATAAAAAATACTTACTTTAGGTTCTGGCTCAAACTTCTTAATATTTTTTATTATCTCTCTTACTTTTTCTCTATCACTATCTTTATAAAAAAACTTAATTCCAACTAAAATAGAATTACTTTTTTTAAATGCTTCTAAAAATTTACGAGGATTATCAGAATCTAAAGGAATTCTTATATTGCTTGTAAGAATAGCTCCCGATTGTAATAAAGAAAGCACATTTGGAGTTAAAAGAAGATATTTCAAAAATCTTTCACTAAGGCAGGAAGAAATTAAATGATTGGTATGAGGATTATAAATATAACCCCCATTAAGACAAGAAATATAGGATTTTAATCCTAATTGCTCATAAATTGGTTTAGCATCATTTCAAGCTCTTCCAGTTGAAAAAGTAAAGAGAACATCATCCCTCTTTTCTTGAAATTTTTTTAAATACTCAATGCTCTCTTGAGAAACATCTCCTTGGCTGGTACACAAAGTACCATCCAAATCTGAAATTACTATATATTTGTAATTGGACATTCTTTATATAGAGGTACTAACTCTCTTCAATCCTTTAATTTAAATTTATCTAAATAAAATGAAATTTCATTCTTTTCTTTCTGTTGCAGGTCGCAAAAAAATAACTTATCTTTCCCCTCTGGATTTATATATATAGCTAAATTAGGAAAGACAAATCCTAATGATTTTACAAAAATAGTAATAAGTCTATTACTATTTCAACCAATTTCTTTTTCATCTCAATAAATAGATTCAATATTATTGAAAGTTAAATTTAAATTTTTTAGTTCGGATTGTAAGCTTTCTATTAATTCGGGAACTATTTTTAATTTAGAAAAGCTTTTGGAAGAAAAAAAAGTTAATTCCCTTCTATTAAATAATGAGAAAACTAAATTGTCTTCTACAAAAGTTAAATAAATAGATATTCTATTATCTTCCTCTATTACTTTATTTATTTTTTAGAATCAATTACTTTCAGGATTAAAAGAAGATAATAATTTAGTATCAATATTTAATTCAACTAGTTTGTTAGTAAATTCAATCGGCGGCAAAACTGTTACATTAACGGGTTTATTTTCCCAAGGATCTATAAAACTTAAACTAAATGAATGTAAATATTGACCAAAAGGGTCATTATCTAAAGGAGTTCCATATATTGAATCATTCAATACTGGACAAGAAAGAGTAAATAAATGTGCTCTTAATTGATGAGTTCTACCAGTTTTTAAACTAAGTAGAACTAATTGAGAAGAAATTGTTTCTGCATAAGTTAGAGCTGTTTTATATTTTTTTGAATTAGTAGCACTAAACTTTAATTTTTCTCGCTTATCTCTACCAAGAGAAAAAGAAATCTTAATTTTTGGGTGAGGAAGAGGAGAACGAAGAATAGCTAAATACTTTTTATCTATTTTTTTTTCCTCAAATAATGCTTTCAAAGTTAATAAAGATAATTTATTTTTAGCTACTAATAAAAGACCGCTAGTGTTTTTATCTAATCTATTAACTAAATAAATTTCTTCTCCATACTCCTCTTTTAAAATATCTATTAAAGTATTTTTATCTGTAGTGTATTTATCCTTATGTACTAGCAAACCAGAAGCCTTATCTACTATTAAATAATGCTTAGTTTCAAAAACTTTTTTGAAACTCATTTTTTTAATCCATTATCTCCCTAATTTAAAGCTTTAAATAAAAATATAAAGTCATAATTTAAAAATATTTGGAAAAAAAACAAATAGAAATAAATGAAACAAATTCACAAAATAAAGATTATTTATCTAAATTTTCTAAAAAAATGATTCATTTATTAAGTAAATATAAATCACCAAAATTATTTACTGGTTGTTACGAAGAATATCACTTAGCAGAAGGAAAATTCTTTAGTGACAAAACTGTAGGACAATTATTGGGTAAATCAGGAGAAAGAAAAGACGAATTCTTTCTTTTAACTGGCGTAAAACCTCATTTAGAGTATTCTGGGGAAGAACCTATTGTAGTTCTTTCTAAATACAATGTAAGAGATATTAAGTTAGCAAGCTTGCTAACTCAAAAATTTAAAGTTTCTAAAAGTTGATCTTCCAATTCAATTCATAAAAATTTCAAAGAAATAGAAAAACAAATTATTTCAGAAGAAGAAGAAATTGGAAGAGAAACTCTTAAAAATATTGATGCTGAAATAAATAGTATTTATCTATTTCAGATTGTAGGCAGAATGGCTAATGAACAATATTCCACTTCGCAAACTTTATTAGAACATTCTCTACAAATTAGTGAAGTTTCTGCAGAATCTGCCTTACAACTAAATTTAGATAGTAAAAAAATTAAAAAATTAGCTTTTTTTCATGATATAGGTAAATTATTTTTTCCGTATTATGAACACACTTCCGAAAAGGTTTTTAATTTCATTTCTGAATTAATAGATGATTCAGAAATGAAAGAAATAATTACTACTCATCACAATTCTCTTTTATCTTTCACTTCTCCTTACATTTCTCTCATCTCATTAATTAATAGAGTAGTAACTCAACTTCATTTTCTTCCTACCAATAATGATTCACTCAAACTAAAAGAGAAATTCCAAATTTTTTGAGAAAAACAAAAAAAAGAAGAAATTATTTCTTCTTTTTATATTCTTTCTTCTAGTCTTCATTTTTGATTTATATTTAATGAAGAATTTGATGAAATGAAAAAAACTTTATTGCAAGAAGAATGAACTCAAGAACTTAATTCTTTATTAAATATAAATAACAATGAAGAAAATAAAAATACTGAATTATCTGGCCTAAATATCTCTTTTTATTGATTACCTAATCAAAAATATCAAGCTTCTATTTATAAATTAAAAATGTTTCAAAATGAAGAAATGTCTAAATTAATACTTAAGACTTAAATAATTTTTTAAACAAAAAAGAGAATACTAGAAGAAAAAAACTTAATTAATAAAGAAATTTCAATAGATCAATGTCTTTTTGAGAAATTAATTCTCAAAACAATTTACAACTTAAAAATACCTTCTGATTATTCTTCTCACTTTATTCCTATAAAGAAAAAATTTCAATTGAATTATTCCACTTCTTCAGAAACTAAAAAAGAAAAAATTAAAGAATTACTAGATACTTCTACTCAGTTAAGTAATCTCTCTAGCGAGATTACTGGTTTTAGAATTTTAGCACCTAAAGATTATGAAAAGAGAACAATTTTTCCAATTTGTATAGAAATCTCACAAACTGCTGAAGAACAATCCAAATTGAAATTTGATTATGAAAAGATGGAATTTGCTTCTTCATTTTTTCAACAATTAATCAATGATTCATCTATCTCTCTCCAAGAAATTAATAAAGAAAAATTACAAACTTTTTTTGAAGAAATTATTATTGAATGCAAAGAAAAAACAAGAGAACTAGGTAAAAAAATTCTTGTTGATTTTTTGAATTACAAAGATGAAGAAATTAATGAGGAATTAAGTTATTTAGTTGGAAAAACTAAATTTTTCTTTTCTTACCACCAAAATTTATTAGAACATCTTTTAGAAGTTAGCATTTTTAGCGCTAATTTCGCCTCCCAAATAAATTTGAATTTAATAGAAGCCAAAAGAGCTGCTTTTTTTCATGATATAGGAAAAGTAGTGGGACAATATTCCGATCATGTAATAGAAGGAATTAAGTTAGCTAATCAATTTAAACTAGATAATTACATAATTGAAACTATTCAGTTTCACCATAATTATGAAACTAATATAAATAATCCTTATTTATCCATTGTTAGATCAATGGATAAATTGTCTGCTGGAAGACTAGGTGCTAGACCTTTTCAATTAGAAAAGACTAAAGAAAGAAAAGAAAAAATAAATTCTCTTTTATCTGACATTAAAGAAATTTCTAAAGTAGAATTCCTTGCTGGAGGCCATATAATTAAAATTTTTTTAAAACCAGAAGAATTTAAATGAATTGAGTTAGAAAATATTAAAAAGAGAATAGTAAAAGTAGTAAAAGAATCGGATTTAAAATATCAATACAATTACCAGTTTCTATTGAAACTGGAATTCAGTGATTCTTTTTTACTTGATGATTATTAAAAAGCCAATAACATTAAATTAGGTTAATATCGGAGGTATAGTTCAGTAGTTAGAACACTCCCCTGATAAGGGAGAGGTCGATGGTGCGATCCCATCTACCTCCACCATTTGGGGATTTAGCTCAGTTTGGCAGAGCATCTGATTTGCACTCAGAAGGTCGTGGGTTCGAACCCCATAGTCTCCACCATTTTGTAACATTCTGAATTTTTCCCCAAAAAGGTAAAAATAATTATTTAATAAAAACTAACTAAATAAAGCTTGTAGGTTGTCGATCAAATCAAACAGGTCTTTTTAAAAACAATTTTTTATAACAGTTATAAACAAATTCAAAATTTTCTCTTTTTAATTCCAATTCTGGAGAATCAATGCCAGTTAGTAAAGATAATCAAATATTTTTTCTAATTCCAGAATTTGCACTTTCATTTTCATCAAAAAGATTAAATGACTCTTTAAGACTTTTGAATTTTTTAAATTTCTTCATCATTTTGCAATCAAGATAAACACAACCATTTTTCAGTTTTTCTTCTTCTATTTCTTTTAATTCATCGCAATTTTTAATTTTTTCAAAAATTGCATTTCCAGAAATAGTAAGTCCATTTTTTAACTTCTTTTGTGTTTTTTCTTTCAACTTTTAAATTTTTATAAAGTTCTTTTAAATCTTGAATTTCTAAATCAAAAAGATTATTTCAATTTTCAACAAAAATATCAATTCTTCGTTGAAAATTTTCTTTCTTCTCTAAATTCATTTTCTCTCAAAGTTTTCTTTTATATCTTCATATGCTAATTTTTTATCTTCAATAATGATGCATTAATAAACAAAATTTTGTCTCTTTGTTCTTCAATTTTTTGTTCTAATTTTTCAATCTTAGAATGAATATCTTTTCAAAAATTATTGAATTTTTCCAATATTTTTTGGTCTGGAATGAGTATTTCCAAATTTTTAAGTACAAATGGAGATAAATGTTTTAGAGAAGTTTTTGCAGTAGTTTCTTTATATTTTTTAGGGAGTAAATAATTAAGAAACTCTAATAACAAATATACTCATCATTTGGAATAAGAATTATTGTTGCATTGCTTGCTTCAAACTTACCTTGGTAAATTTTTGTATGTCAAGCGCTTCCATTTTGCGAGGATATTAGTATAGATAATTTTTCAAAAGAATATGTAAAAAAGTATTGTATTTTAAGTGAACATGTAAAAAAATGGATATTTTTCTCCACCCCCCCAATAAATTTACATGACTAGCAGATTTAGATCCCTTAGAGATTTTTGCAGTCTCTCCCACTTTGACTCTCGTTCAACCTTAAGGTATCCCCTCCCGGATGGTGTAATTTTCATAATTAGGAAATCTTAATTTAATGAACCACTCTTTAAATAATGATTTTTTTAACTTTTTAAATATTTCAATCTGTTTTTCATGATTATCAAGTATTAGATCATATTTGGAAAGAATTTCTCCTATCTTTTGTTGAACTTCTAAGAGAGGCTTAGGTAATTTAATAGATAATATATAATGCGAGCACAACATAGGTTGAGCTATAGCGTATTTTTTATAAGAAGATATTTGTTTTGAAATTATTTTCGAATCAAAACAATATTTAATAAATTTAGGATCAGAAAATTCAAGAAATGAGTTGAATGAATTTACATCATTAGTTAAACAACAAACATCTTTTTAAAATCGAAGTTTTTAAAGAGTAACTTCCTCTTATAACTGTGCATACTGTATCTTCCGGAAAAAGTTTACTGTAACTTAATCCACGTGAATTTAATTTTCTAATGCTTTTAAAAATAGGAATATACAAGAATATATAATCTGCAAGAGTTAACAGCTTGACCCATCTATTATAGGTATACTACCGTTAAAGAAAAAAAGAAAATTGTCTACCTTTTTTCAGGAATTGCCTTATCGCAATTAATTTTCCCCAACTTATCCAAAGTTACTCATTCTCATTTTTCACTCATCAATTATTAATTAAATATTTAACTAACTTTTAAGATAATTTAAAAAAAAACCCCCCAATAAAGTGGGGGTTTTAATTAGCTCTTATTTAATTAATTAGGTTTCACAAGTTATTTCTACTTGATCCCTATACCTAAAAAAATTCCCATGACAAAGAGTCTTATACATTCTTCAATTCATTTTTTCATCCTTTTCTTCAAAATTTCCCCTTAAAAATCCTAATTTATTTAGATATCTTGCAACTGCCCTTTTCTCTCCTCTAATTCAATAAACTACCTTATCGGGATCTTTTTTGATCCCATCATCAGAAATACTTTTTGTCCATCCTGCGCAACCTTTTTCTATTATTCTTAGTTGTGCATAAAAATCCCATGATGCTCGCGCACAATATTTTTCACCTTTAGAAAATACAAAAGTTTCTCACAGTGTCTTATAAATTCTGGGAAATTTAACAATATTTCTACTTTTAATTGGTCTTTCATCTTCTAATATTTTTACTACTTTTCTTAAAAACTCTTCCATTGAAATACAATTATTTGGAGAAATTTTTTTAGTTGAAGATGATGACTTATTGGTTTTGTCATCCACAAATTTGCATTCTATTGATGATTTTTCCTTATCATCAGCCACACTCATGTCACCATTACTCAGTGTTCAAGGGAATATAACACCTAAAAACGCTCCTAAATAAGCCATTTATATCTATTAATTAAATATCTTTTAAGGAAAAATTATTTTACTAATTTTTAATTTGCAAAATCTGAAAATAATTTTTTAATTTAGCTCAATCTAAGGCTTTTTAGGATTAAAAAACCCCCTTTTTTGGGGGTTTTAATTAATCTCTATTTAATAATTTTCAGAATTAAATTTACTTTTTAAGAGGAAGTTATTTTTAATTATTAAAAACAACTAATTTCCACAACTTTATCTGAAGAGCCCTCATTATTTGTTTCTAGTTTAGTTAATTGAATAGGTTGCGCTTTAAATCCGACAGAAAAACCATTATTCACATTCTCTTCTTCATTTAATGAAATCTTTCATTTAGTTTTCTTTCCATTATTCGTAAGCTTTAATCCATTTTTATTTGCTAAATTTTCACATTTTCCATTCAGATAGAAAATTCTTACAACACCTTTTCTATCTGAATCTGAATTACTTCCTGAATATCTATATTGAATTCCACCCACTGAATTATTGATATTTAAAGTTCTTCTCATAAAACTTCGACTTTGGCTTGCAGCTTGTTTTTCTACATTAGAAGATTCATCTGAAATTAGAGTATTTAATAAAGAATCCTTAGCTTGAGAATTTATAGAGCCTGTTCATTCAAATTGAACTCCATATTTAGTATTTATTTCTTTATTTCAAAGATTACTAGTCTTTAAATCCTCTTTATTGAAACAATCCACTTCTAATTGAAAATCTAAATTATTTTCATCTTGATTGTCATTATCTAACTTATATATCTTCTTATAAAACTTGTCTCTTCCTTTATCTTTAGATTTTTGTCAACCATCTTTATTGAAATTATTTAATTCTTGCTCACATTTTCCATTATTGAAATATAAATTAAACAGCAATGAACTCTCCTTTTCATTTGTCTTTCTATTAAATCATTCATCACTTCCATTTTCCCAAGTGAAAATGAAACTACTACTTTCTATATTTCTGTATTTATCAGAATGTTGATAAGATGTATTCTCAAAAATATCTAAATTTCTATTACTTAAAGCTTTCATAATCTCATTTCTAACCTTTTCTTTATCTAAAGTTCCCGTAGCTTTTGCTTGCAAAACATGAGTATTTCCAGATCCTCAATTTGCATCTTCAAGTAATACTTTTTCAATAAATCTTTGATTTTCCTGATGACTTCCAAAAATTTGTTCTCTATAAATAGCCATTGTAGTTGCTCCCCCTCCTAAAGCGAAAGTACTCCCAATAATTCCTAAAGATAATAATTTACTCATTTTTTAAGAAGTTCTATTAAAACAACTAATTTTTATATTCTTATGATTTCGATTATTAGAAAAATCGACATTTTCTGATTGTAAATGAGCTGGTTTTCTATTTTGATTTACTCAAAACCTTCCATTATCTTCTCCCAAACTTTCATCAATAATTTTCATATTTTTGCTTATTTCAGTTAATAAATCTTTAACTTTTAATATTTCTGATTCTTGTTGACAACTACCAGAAGTAAAAAATAATTTATTAATACTTTTAAATGGTTTTTCTTCGAATTTTTCTAGATTTAAAATTTCTCCCGAATATCTTGTTTGAATTCCCCCAAATTTTTCTTTTAATTTTCAAGAATCTTTAGAAATATCGTACAAAGAAAGAGTATTAATTAAATCATCCTTAGCTTTTGAATTAATTTCTCCTTCTCATTCAATCTGAACTATATGTGAAGATTTAGTAGGGTTAATTATTTCTTCTGAAAAATTATTAAATTCAGAAATTATTTTTTTATCAAAACAGGATATTTCTACATTTTGTAATATTTCTTTTTCTTCTAATTCAGACTTATTTTCTTTCATCATCTTTAATTGACTCTTAATTTCTTTTCTTAATTTTTTAAATCCTTTTTCATTAACTTCAACTCATGTTCTTTCTTTACTGAAATTTGATAGTTCTTCTTTACAACTTCCTTGTCTGAAATAGAACTTTAATATAGTTCAATCTTTGTTATTTCAATTTTTTAAGACTCATTTATCTCTACCTAATTCTGTAGTCGGTATTAAACTATCAGTTTCAACTTTTAAATATTCTATATGTCCAGAATCAGAAAATTGTTTTGGTTTTCCTTTATATTTACTTAACTCTTTTTCTATTTCTTGATTAAAAAAACCTTCAATTTTTACTTGTAATATATGAGAAACTTGATTATTTCATTCTGAATCTTCATTATTTTTTTGATTAGAAAAACTATCTTTAGAGGGAATAAGATTTCCTTTTTCATTAAAAAAACCTGTAGAATGCATAATTCCAAAACTACTTCCTACAACTAAAGTAGTACCAGATATGCCTGAAATTAATAATTTAAATAGATTCATGTTTGTTGCTAACTAAATAAAAATAATTCAAATTAATCACTAAATCTTTAAAAACTAATACATTTAAAGCCTCCAGCTATAAGAGTTACTGGTAAAATCCCAAAAGGAGATCTATAACCAGTTTTATAGAATATTTTTCCATCTTTTAACCAAAGTTTTTCTAAACCATTATCTACCTCATTTTCTTTTGATTTTGTTCTAAATCTATAATATTCATCTAATTTAGACTCAACTTCTTTGCAGTTAAGTCCTGTAATAACAAAATTCTTACTTCAGAAGTTTCTATTTGCGGTTTCATTTGATGGAATATTTAGGGAAGATGGAAGCTCAGAATCACTTAAATCTTTTTGTATTAATTTAAAAGACTTATCACTTTTTTCTTTTTTGAAGAAACTAGAATCGTTTCTATCAAAAAAATCAGAAGCTATTCAATTTCCTCCAACTAATAATTCATTAATATAGCTTCTATCAAACCAAACTTTGATTCCTAAAGAATTTTTAGGTCATTTTTTATAAAAATAATTATTTATTCAAAATGCTCCTCCAACAGATGATCCAATCAAAAAAACTGGCAAAATTTTTCTTACTAAAATTTTTTCCATTTAAAAAATATAAAACATCAAATTTTTAATTTTTAAAAAATTATAACACTATAACACTATTGTCTTGTTTATTTCAAAAAATAAAGTAAATAAATACTTATTTAAATTTCTCTCTCCCCAGAAGAGGGGGAAAAAATTAAAAAATTAAAGATTAGCACATTTAAATCCTCCTGCTACGAGTGTTACAGGAATAATTCCAAAAGGAGATCTATAACCAGTTTTATAGAATATTTTTCCATCTTTTAACCAAAGTTTTTCTAAACCATTATCTTGTTCTCCTTCGCCTTTCTTAGTTCTGTATTTATAATATTCGCTTAAATCTTTCTGTATTTGCTCGCAAGAAGTTCCTGTCAAAACAAAATTACTACTTCAAAAATCTCTATTTTTGCTTTCATATTCATTAAATGAAATTTTTAAAGAATTATTAGATAAATCAGAATCTTTTACATTCTTTTCCTCCAATTTAAAAGATTTATTATTTTCTGGCTTATTAAAAAAAGTAGAATCTCTACGATCAAAATAATCGGAAGCAATTCCATTTCCATTAACTAATCATTCTTTTATATAGCTTTGATCAAATCAAACTTTCACACCTATAGATCCCACAGGTCACTTTTTGGGGCTATTACCCCCAAAAGAATTAGAGCTAACTAAAACTAAATAAATAGTTGATACAGAAATCCCAACTAAAGAAATTGGTAAAAATCTTTTCAATAAAACTTTGCTCATTTAGGATAATATACCTCAAAACTTTAATCTCTAATCTAAAAAAATTAAAAGCAAAGAGATTTTAACACAAAGAAAAAATTGTGGATTTATTAAAGATTAGTTAATTTATCGACTGAAATGGGATTAAAATTCCTATAATCTTCCACTATTCTTCCTCCGTCTATCTTAATTACTCTATCTGTAATAGTTGCTATTACAGGATTATGAGTAATCATAATAATAGTGGTTTTTGCATATTTATTAATTAATTTGAAAAATTTCAAAATAATTTTTGCTGAAGCATGATCTAATGCTCCTGTTGCTTCATCAGCGAATAATATTTTAGGTCTCTTAATTAATGATCTAGCAATAGAAACTCTTTGTTGTTGTCCTCCGGACAACTGATTGGGATATTTATGTTCATGAGGTAATAAATTAAATGCATGAATCAAATGTGTTATATTTTCGGTATCAGAAGCTATAAATATTTGATTGAATATTTTTTTTATAGCTTTAACTCTGGTTAAACCTGTTTTAATGAAATTTTTGTATCTCTTTATTAGAGATACAAAGGACTCTCAAAGAGTTTTCATTTCAGTTGTTAAAGCTGTTGATAATTCTATATTACCCCTAGCAGTTAGATAAGGTATTAAAGCATAATTTTGGAAAATATATCCTATCTTATCTCTTCTAAAGGCAGTTAATTTTTTATCAGAAAAAATAGAAGTATTAGCTTTATCTATTATTAATTGACCGCTAGTAGGAATATCTATTCCTGATAAAAGATTAATTAAAGTAGTTTTTCCAGAGCCAGAAGGCCCTAGAATAGCTATAAATTCCCCTTGCTCAATATTTAAATTAATATCTTTTAGAGCATGAAAATTGCCAAAATGTTTATTTACATTTTTTAAAGAAATGAAAGAAGTACTTTCTTTTTCAATTCTTTCCTTCTCTAATTTGCTCATTTTCATTGGCTTAGTTCTCTTCATTTGAAGAGAATCTTTAGCTTTTTTGGAGATTTTATAAGAAGATTGCAAAGGAATAAAAATAAATCTAAAGAAAGGCAATAAGAAAGGATTTCCCGCGAAAAATTCTTTCAAATATTTTCTATAGACTACTATAGAAGTTCAGAAAGAACAAAAGTTAAATACAAAAGTTAAATAGCCTAATGGGGTTAGAGGTAATTTAGAAGTCATTCCTTGCGTATGTTCTCCGCTACCCCCAAATATTAAAGATCATGCTCCACTTTCATCAGCTTCATTTGTATATATTCCTCTTCCAAACAGCATAACTAAAGCAAAAGTTGCTCAAGGAATATTTATTAATTGAAGAAATGATAATTTGAAAGCAAAACTAGAAAAATTATTAATTTTTTTTAATAAAACATTTGCTCTAGCTTTCTTCAAAATGTATTCCATTTGAAGCAAGAAATCTTTAATAATAAAAATTAAGAAAGCACCTATTAAAAATAGTACTAGTGCTAATCCAATAAAAGAATAAGTGTCTGAATTTCAATGCGGAACATTTAATCTATAACTATTCTTTATAGAGTCAAGATTATGTTGTCTAGTGATATAGTTGAAAGCAGTTTCAAAAATAACTACTAAATTATTGGAAGAAATTATTGGAGTTCTACTGGTAGGAAAAGCTATAGCACTAACAACTCAAAATGATCAAATAAAGAAAAGTCAGAAAAATACATTAATTAAAAAGTTGTAATTAGTTACCCAAAATTTCAAGGGAAATTGAATTCTATATTGAGCTCTTTTAGTTTGAAATTGTTTTAGTGAGTCCATTAAAAAGGTTTGATTAGGTACTATAACCTGCTTTTTCTTTAGAATTTCTCTTTTCAGCTTGATTTTTTCTTTTTTTTCAGAAGAGTTCTGAAAAGTGCCTCAAAACACTTTCCTTTAAATAAAAACTAATTAAGAGCTAATTTGCCAATCAATAGTATTTGGGTGTACAGGAATTTGAGTAACTGTAGAGATAATCATTCCTTTATCTATATGTACCACTTTATGAGCTATTTTCGCAATTAATCTATTATGAGTAATTAAAAAAATAGTTGTTTTATATTTTTTGTTGATATCAACAAAAATATTTAAGATGTCTCTACAGGTATCTGCATCTACAGCTCCCGTAGGTTCATCAGCAAAAATCAAACTAGGATTTTTCGCTAAAGCTCTAGCAATAGAAACTCTTTGTTGTTGACCTCCAGAAAGAGCTCTAGGTTTTTTAGACATTTGTTGCGAAATGCCCAATAGCTCTGCTATTTGATCTATATCTAATCTTTTTTTAACATCTTTTTGAATTTGTTGACCTATCAAAATATTTTCTCTAACTGTTAATTCAGGAATTAAAGCATAATTTTGAAAAATAATAGAAAGATATTTAGATCTAAAAAAAGATAATCATTCTTGATTCATAGTAGTTAAGGAATGAGAATAAACAATTGACTCTCCATTAGAAGCTCTTTCCATTCCAGCAAGTATATTTAGAAGAGTTGTCTTTCCGGATCCAGACTCCCCTAAAATAACTACTAACTCACCAGATTTAACTTTTAAATTAACATTTTTTAAAATACGAACATATTCTCCAGTTTTTTTATTGAAATATCACTTTTCTAAATTTCTACATTCAATAACATATCCTGGTGAATTAGGATATATAACAGTTCCTTTGTGTATTTTGTTTAACTTCACTACTTCTTTGATTACCTCCTTAGTATGATCTTTTTTTAATTTTTTAATCTCTTTCTTTTCTGATTTTGCCCAAGATTTATAATCAAGCTTTTTATTTTGAAAACAATCTTCTTCTTTTTGATGGTTATAAAGCTTATAGAGAAAATTTAAAAGAGAAAAACAACTTAAATTAACCATTATTTTTTTCTTCTTCTAATTTTTCTTCTTTCTCTAATTCAGAAGAATATAAAGATTGAAAATAATCTATTGCTTCTTGTAAATTAGGAACTGTTGTTTTAGGTTGAAAAATAATAGGAACAAAAGGTAATTGAAAAGATTTAGAAGTTTTTTCCTTTTTATTAAATAATTTCCTATATCTTTTGTATTCTTGTTTAATATTTCCCGTTAATTCTTCATATTTTTGATTTGGATTTTGTTCCAAAAATATTAAAAGAGCTTTATGAATTTCTTCAGGAATTACTAAATAATTTTTAACCTTAACAACAGAAGTTAATAATTGAGTTAATGATTCTTCTAAAGATGGTTTAATTGAATAATAAAAATTAATTAATTTAGGATAAAGCTTTTTTTGTGGATCTAAAAAATATGGAATTCTATAAGCTTTAAAGGTAGTCGCAAAGGGCTTCCTTTTTAGTAGACTTTCTAAATTTTTCTTAACTAAAAATAAATTAGTCAGTTCTATGATTTTCTTTTAATAAAGTGCTTAAGTGTAATTGCAACTTTTGATTTTTAATATAGTAGAAATTTTCAACTATATTAAAAATATGGTCTAAAAATCTATCTATTTTTACTAAAACCAATTGAAGTAATCTTGAAAGAGAAATAATATTTCTGAATTGTTCAGAAAAATTTAATTCATTTTTTTGAGAAAATTGCTCATTATTTCAATTTTCTAGACTCTTTAATTTCAATAATTGCTCATTTAATTGAATAGAAATTTTTGTTATTTTTTCATATAATGCAGTTTTTTTAAATAATATATCTTGAAAAGATAATTGCTCGATTTCTCCAGAAAATTTATCAAAAAAATAATAAATATTTTGACAATATTCTGTTACTATTTCTCAAATTTGTGAATGCAAAATAATTTCTTTTAATTCTCTATTTTCTTCTTTAGTGGCTATTTTTGCTATAGAATATAAATAATCTCCACATCTTTCTAAATCCTTAACGGACAAAAAAAGAGCCAAGAAAAATCTTAGTTTAACATTTGAAGGAGTATTTTTAGTACAATGCCATTCTATTTCTAGAATATTTTTACTATATAAATTATTAGATTCAGCCTCTATCTTCACTATTTCTTCTCAATTTACTTTCTCTTCTCAAAAGAGAAGAGAAGATTTAACAAAATCTTTAATTAATTGAAAATACTTTAAAAAATCTGAATAGCATTTCCTTATTGAAAGCTCTAAAAGCTCTGAATTGATCGGCATATATTAAAAAACAAATAATTCTATTAATTTTAAACATTTAATAAAAAGATTTCAAATTTATACATATGGAAATTACTTCCATATGTCTAATTTCAAAAGCTTCTAATCTATGAACTCTAATAACTCCTATCTTCTCATTGTTTTTATTAATATGAGCAAATTCAGTAGCTCCTGAATGTTCTATCCTTATAAATTTTTCTAATTTTTTAATTTCTACCTCATTATTAAATAACTCTTTCACAATTTCATAAAGTTGTTTTTCAGAATAAAAGAAAATTTTTCTTTCAGTAATATATCTTTTATCTCCCTCCAATAACAAAACTGTAGAGAGTAAAGCTAATTCTCAAGTCTCCTTTCAAGGGCAATAAGCTAACTCAAAAATTGGATATATCTTACTCCCTTGATTTAAGTTTCTAAGTAAAACTTGTTTTAAAAGAGAATTAGTAATATCATCTCTTAAGGTGACTTGAGGGTTATGCTCCAAAACTACATCAGCTAATTTATTAATTTCTGAAATATCAAATTTAGTGGTATTGCATTCCAAAAATCCTTTTTTCAATAAATTATTTTTCAATTTAAGGAAAAATAAAAAGGGAGACTTCAACTCAACTTGCCCTTCAGATAATTTTTCATAATTTTTCTCCTCTATTGTTCTAATTGCAGAAGAAAAATAAAGCAATCTAAAAAGAATTTCATTGAAAGAAGGTAAATTTTCTTGTTTATATCAATAAGGTCAATGAATTTCCCATTGTTCTGCTGAAAAATTCAATTTTTCAAAAGAAAAATTAAATGGAATTAATCTATCAACCACTTCATTTTCTCAATCTTCTTTTAATTCTTTAAAAATAGGTAATAACTCAGATAGAATTACTTGGGATCTAGCCTTTTCACCCAAAAATAATTCTTTTTCATCTGAGATTTTTAAAAATTCAATAACTTCATTTTGAAAAGGGCATTTGCCCCATTCTATTTCTTTATCCTTAAAAAAAGATCAAATTCCTAATTTAAAAATAGTTTCATCTTTTTTTGGATCTCCAAAGACTAATTGCAAAAATTGCCATACATTTTCCGAATGATTTGAAGATACTTTTCTATTATTAAGTCTCAATAAATAAGAAATCATTTCTTCATCAAAAAGAAAAGATTTTATTTCTTGGCTTGAAGGTTTTTTTTTAATATCTAACACTAAAGCTAATTCCTGAGATAAAACCCAAAAAGATGGGTAATCAAAGATAGAGCAAACTGGTTTTACTCTATATATATATTTAATGGAAAGTTCTTTATCATTGCTTGTTTCTAATATTATGTCTTTTATTTCTAACTGAATTTTTATTAAAGCATTTCAAATATCCCTTTGGTCGACATTTTTTATTTCGGGCAATAAAAACTCTAAAAGTTTATTTGAGATAATCAACTTTTAAAATTTATTTGCACTTTTTACTATCTTTGTGAAATCATTTTCATAAAAAGATCTAATATCTTGAATTGAATTTTGAAGCATACAAATTCTCTCTACACCCAAGCCAAGAGCTAAAGAGCAATGATTAGGATGTGTTTTCTTCATTATTTCATTTTCTAAGAATCCACACCCTAAAATTTCAATTCATCCACTTCCCTTACATAATCTACATTCTCTTAAAAGTCCACAATTACATCTCAAATCTACCTCAAAAGAAGGGGAAGTAAATGGAAAATAAGAGGGCCTTAATACATATTCTTTACTTCAAGAAGAATCTTTAAATAAATCATTTAAAAGAGCTTCAACAAGCTCTCTTAAATTTTCTAAATTTAAATCTCTTCCGACTCAAACAAGATCTAATTGAGTGAATTGGGATAAATGAGTTGGATCATTATCTTCTTTTCTATACACCGATCCAATTGAAGCTCCTTTAAATTCTTTCCCCTTAAATTTTTTTAGAATCTCTAAAGTGCTAGTAGTATTATGAGTTCTAAGCATTTTTTCTCCCTCGCTATTTTTGGAAATATTTTTTAAAAAAAAACTATCACTAGTAGCTCTTGCTGGATGATTCTCAGGTATTAAAAGAGAATCAAAATTTTCATGAACTTTAACTATTTCGCTGTCTTCATAATAGTTAAAGTTATATTTTTCTAAAAAATTAGATAATTTATTTACAAAATCAGCTAAAAAATTCACAGAAGTATATGCAATTTTTTCTTCTTCAATTAAGAAAGAAGGTCTTGGCTCTCCATAAATATTTTTTCAAGTAGATAATTCATCTTTTTTAGTTTGATAAATTTCCTGAGATTTTTCTTGTAATTCTTTAAAAAGAAGTCCTACTTTCTTCTTTTCCTCCGGAGAAGAAAAGTTTTTAATTTGTTCTCTTAAAGGCAAAAGATATTTTTCCCTTCATTTTTTAAAAACACAATCTAAAGCTTCCCGTGAGGAAGCTTTTTGTACCTCTTCTTTTAGTAGTTTAAGTTCTTCGTAAATATTCATTAATTATTTCTACTCTATTTAATTTTTCTCAAGGGAGATTAGGAATAAAATTACCAAAATTAGATATCTCAGTTAATTTAGAGAAAGTAATTGGAGAAGAAGTGAATAATTCAAAAATTTCACTCACTTTAGTCGGAAAACATTCCTCAATAATTTTGATTACTTCCTCTTGTGTTTTTTTCAAATTTTCAAAAAAAGTAATTTCATAAGATAATGCTATTTCCTGAGCTATAGCATAAGTTATTTTTAATTCTAATTGAGTAGCTAAGCCCGCAGCTACTAAATTTTTAGCCACTCATCTAGCAAAATAACAACCTAATCTATCTATTTTTGTAAGATCCTTTCCACAAAGACCTCCCCCTCCACTATGGACTGCGGGGCCAAAAGCATCTGCAATTTGTTTTCTATTAGTTACTCCCGTATCAGCTATTAAACCGCCTATTTGGAAAGATCCTGAAGAATTAATATATCAAGAAGTTTTGGAATCTCATAATATATTTAATTGCTTCAAACAGGGAAAAATTATTTTTTCTTTCAATTCTTTAATAATTTCTTCTCTACTTATATCAGTTATATGTTGAATAGAAAAAACTAAAAAATTAAGTCTAACATTCTTAAAGTCATTATTTTTTACTTCTAAATTCACTAATACTTTATAGTCTTCTTTAGCTCAATGAAAGACTTTATTGTGAATTGCCTCTTTAGTTTTAAGAAGCAATTCTTTAGTTAAGCAATATTCTAAAGCTAAATAATGAGAAGTATGGGAAGAAGCAAAACCAAAAACTATTCCTTGATCTTGAGTTAATTTACAAGAATCACTATTTAATTGAAATAGTTCACTAGATTGATCTTTGTAATCAATAATGAATTCAAAACCTTCAGAATTGTATCCTAATTCTCGAAGTACCTTAGAAGCAATTTGCTTGAAATTTACTTGCTGGTGAGCACTTCCCTCGCCAGCAATAACTATTTTTTTAGAGCTAACTAAAACCTCGCCAGCAAATCTAGTTTTTTTAATGCCTATTTTTTGAATTAAAGCATCTAAAATACTGTCAGATATAAGATCTGAAATCTTATCTGGATGGCCTCTGCCAACTCCCTCGCAAGAATAATTTCTGACAGAAATTTTCTTAAATTATTAAATTAAAAGACTAGCTCTATAAGCTATCATAGCTCCATTATCTTCAGCTAAATCAGGAGAAATAAAAGAACAATTTAAATTATTTTCTAAAAAGAATTTAAGTAAATTTTCTCTAATTATTACATTTTTGCTAACTCCCCCAACAATATAAAGTTGTTTAATTGAGCTTTTCTGAGCTCAATGTTTCAATTTAATTAACAATATTTCTATTATCTCTTTTTGAAAAGCAGTACTTAGAGCTTCTCTTTTTTTATCGAGAGAAAGATTTTCATTCTCTTGCAATTTCTTTCAATATCTATCGGAAGCAGTAATTAAACCAGAAAAATTAAGTGTTAATTTAGTTATATTCTTACTTCTTCTAGTTAAAGGAGGAAATTCTTTATATTTGTTGTAATATTTTTCTAATAATGGCCCCCCAGGATATTTGAGTCCCATTATTCTAGCTACTTTATCATAAGCTTCTCCTAATGCACAATCTTTACATTCATCCAATTTAATAATTCTTTTATTATCTATTAACTGATAGACAATAGTATTTTTACCGGTAATTAATAATGTTAGAGAAGGAAAAATTAATTTTTCCTGTAAACCTATTGAAAAAACATGGGCTTCTAAATGATTAATAGGCAATAAGACTTTATCTAAAGCTACTGCTAGTGTAGTAGCTAACATCCTTCCTGATAAAATAGAAGAATCTAATCCGGGTTCAGCAGAATAAGAGATATAAGAAATATCTTCCATTTTAAGTTTGCAGCTATTTAAAGTCTCTTCTAAAGAACGAAATAAATTTTTTTCATGAGTTCTAGCTGCAATTTCAGGAACAATTCCTCCATATTGGTGATATTCATCTCTAGAAGAATAAGTAATTTGATTAATTATTTTTTTTTCTTCTAATGAATAAATAGCTACAGAACTATCATCACAAGTGCATTCAATCCCCAATATAAATCCTTTTTTCTCTATACTTTTATGAAAAAATAAATCTAAAAATATCTATTATTTTTTCATTTTTGAAAAGCTAATGATAAATCTAAATTCTGACTATCTGTCATTCCTGACTCAAAAACTATATTACATTTTTCTTCTTTTTGCAAAGCACCTCCACATTCCTTCTCATTATCTCCTCCAAAAAGTAATTTAAGCATCATATCATCATATTCTTTTTCCTCTTGTTTATCTTTATTTTCCCCTTTTATTACTTCTTGCATCTCTTTTAAAACAGGGGTATATTGAAGAAATTCAAAATTCCTTCAAGCTCAAGAATTTTTTATATTATTACTTTCTGTCTTTTGAGTTTCAATTTCTTTATTTTTATTATTTATTGCCCCAGAAAATAATAATTTATCTAAAAATCTATAAATTTTCTCCTCTTTTTCTCCATTTATCTTATAAGAAATAGCTATTTGATCCAAAAGTCATAATGAAGGGGAAATATTAAGAAGTCTAAAATCTTTTGCTCTTTCTTCATTATTATTTTTTAACTCTTTATAAGAATAAAGAGCATCTCCATTGTACATAAAAACTCCTTGTAATTGATCTTTAATAAACATTTCAGACATTAAAGCTGAATCAGAATTCATAAAAATAGAGCTATCTCTATTTTTACTTCTTAATCCTAATTTAGAAAGTTCTTTATATTGAGAAAAAAAATCTTTTGAATTTTGATTATCTTTTCAACTTTTTTTATCTTTATATTCTTTAGAGCTTAATTTAGATAAGGATAATATTGTTACTTCATCTTCAATAATCCCTAATTTAAAGGATTTATTATCTTTTTCTTTTTGATTAATGATGCTTTGAAATTGCTCCCCTCAATTTCCAGAAGAATTATCTAACTCTTTTGGGCAATCCTTACATTTGTAAGCAAAAGTGAAATAACTTAAAAAGTAAGGTAATCCGTACTCTGATAATTGGGGCTTTTCTTTGAAAAAATTATTAACTATTGGGGAATAAAGAGAATTGAAGCCTTGAATTTTTTCATTTTGATTTTCTTTAAAACTTTTTAATTTATCTTTTAAATCTTGATTTAAAGAACTAAATTTAGCTCAATCAATTGGTTTAACTATTTTTTTTTCAATAGCTTCTTCTAAAGTAGAAGAGCTAATAATTGCTAAATCATAAGCTCCTGTTTTAAAACCACTCAAAATATCTCTATCGTTCTCAAAATAAACTGTTTGAACGCCAAATTTTGAGTTAGCTTCTGAGGCTAATTCATTACTAATGTAAGACTGATAAGTAGCTAGTACTATTTCATTATTAGAAAAAAAAGGTAAATTAATTATTGAGATGGGCAATACAAATGAGCTTAAAACAGGTACTGTTAAAAGTTTTAAACTCATTTACATCAAATTAAGTAAATAAATATTATTTCTTTTCTTGCTTTTACAGGTTTTGAATAAAGAGTGTAAGAAATAAAAAAGTATTGAGCCCATTAACAATAAAGAGCCAAAAGTGAGAGCTCAAACTTTTATTCCTTTTTTCATTGTGTACATTTGAGTAGTTAAAGTAGTACTTCTACCTTTAACTAAATTAGTAATAATAAAGTCATCCATTGATAGCAAACTTAATACTATAAAAGCTAGAATAATTGCTCTTTTTAATTGTGGAAGTATTACTTTTAAAAGTGTTTCTAATTCTCCGCAATTTAAATCAAGACTAGCTAAAAGCAATTTTTTATTTATTTTTTCTAATTTAGGATAAATAAGAATAATTCCATAAGGAACTAAAAGAGCTATATGAGAGAGAACAATAGTTAAAAAACCAAAATTAAAACCTAAAGGTAATAAAACAGCACTAAAAAGCAGCATAAAAGATAATCCTTGAATTATTTCTGGAGAAGAAATAGATAAATTAGAAAGTTTAAATACTAACGATTTAAGCTTTTCACCTTTTTTTCATATAGCATAAGAGCTGATAATAGAAATTCATAATGCTGGGCATACAGATGCCACAGCTATAATAACTGAATTCCTTAAACTAATTCAAAAAGAATCATTTTTACTAATATCCAGCGAAAATAAATCAAAATAATTTCTTAAAGTTCAAGCTTTACTACTATCGTTCAAATCAATGGAAATAGTACCTTTTTCTGAATCTGATTCTCTGAAAGATAATAAAACTACTACCAATCAGGGTAAATAAAGAATTAAAAAAAATGAGAGAATACTCATTCTCTTTGAAAAGTGAAATCATTTAACACTATCAAAGAGCTTGAAATTTAAAAAATATTTCATTTAAAAATTATTGAAATTTAAAGATTGAGGAAGAAATAAATTCAATCTTCTTTCTTTTCTACTTTTTTTATTTCTCTTGAAAGAAATAAATTCTTTCAATCAAATATAACTTTTTTTAATAGCTTTAAAAAATAAAGAACTAAATAATAGAGAAAAAATAACAATAGTAAACAGCAGACTAGCTATAAAAGCTACAAAAGGTCTTGTTTCATTAGAGCTAATAGCTTGCTTAGAAATCTCTGCTATTAGCTCTCCTATCATTCTAGAACTTCCATCAGAATTTAAAAATTCTGAAATAAAAGTAGTAAACAAAGAAGGCAAAAAGAAAAGGATAGAAGAAGAGAGAAAAGCTGTTTTTGATCAAGGAAGAATTAAAAAAAATAATTCTCCTCAAAAAGTGTAGCCTAAATCTTTAACAGCTCAACTCTTAACTTTTGGAAGAGTTGATAGAGTATTAATAAAGTTATAGGTTACTAAAGGTAAAGCCAAATAAGTTAATCCGATAATTGTATATCCTATTCCTGAAGTGCTATTTAAAGCTCCATTAAAAAAATCAAAAGCACTTTTTAATCCAACTAATTTAATGAAATAGTTGGTTAATAAAGGGAAAGTTAATAATAAAAATATTTTTCTTTTAGTTTTATTGGAAGAATAAAACCAAATAAGAATGGCCAAAGGGAAAGAAATAAGTAAAGTAAATAACAAAGCGGAAGAAGAAACAAAAAAACTTAAAGCTAATGAAATAAAAATATTATTATTTTCGATTAGTCTTCTCTTTAATTCAGGCGAAGATATCGCCTGAAAACTATAACCAGTTAGTAATATAGCAGGAAGAACTATTGCTATTGCAACAAAAATAATAAAGGGGAGAGAAAAAGGTTCAATTCTTCTTAATTTTGAAGAAATTCAAGTGAAAACTAATTTCATTTGGGAAGAGGAGCTTTATCTTCAGCTTTCATTAAATGAACATCTATTGGATCTCAAAGGAGATCTATATGAGCCCCTTTTTTAATTTCATTAAAAGCCTCTACATAAATTACTGAATCAAAAAATAAGCATTTAAGCTCCCACAATTGTCCTTTATATATAGTGTCAATTACTTTTACAGAAATAAAACCTTTGCCTAATTCGACTACATCATAATCTTCTGGCCGAATCATTATTTTTACTTTTTCATTACGAGTAAATCCCTTTACATTAGAGATTTGAAAAAATAATTGATTTACTCTTACTTTTTCTGGGGAAATATAAATTCCCTCAAAAATATTAGATTTTCCCATAAAATTAGCTACTCATTCATTAACTGGGGAATCATATATTTCTGAAGGTGTACCTATTTGTTCTATTTTTCCTTTTTTTAATACAACTACTTTATCAGAAAGAAGCAGTGCTTCCTTTTGATCATGAGTAATTAATAAAAAAGTTAATTTAAGGGTTTGATGCAATCTTTTAAGTTCTATTTGCATTTTCTCTCTCATATCCTTATCAATTGCGGATAAAGGCTCATCCAATAATATTATTTGCGGCTCTGTAATAAGAGCTCTTGCAAGAGCTACTTTCTGTTTAGTTCCTCCTGAAAGAGTATCTATTTCAGAATGTTCATAACTATCTAGACCTACTAATGAAATAATTTGTTTTACTTTTTCTTGCATCTCCTCTTCGGAGAAAGGTCTAGATAAATATTTAAATTTAAGCTCTTTTTCCCTTAAAATGGGATAATATTCCCATCAGGATTTTCAATAATCTAAATCTAATAATTTAGACTTAAGCATTCCTAAATAAAAAAGAAGGCATTTATAATAAATTCCTTTTCTATTGACTCTCTCAATAGAAAGATAAGCAATTCATTTTTTAAGGGATTTAGTATATTTTTCTTTCTCGCCAGCAATTTGTTCTAATTTTTTAGAACTTTTTAATTTAGATTTATTTAAAAACTTATTAACTTTTTTTTCTTTATATTCAGAAGGTTTTAATAATTCAACTCTTTTTTTTCTTAAGCCAAAAACAATATTAGAGTAAACATCCATATGTGGGAAAAGAGCATAATCTTGAAATACTGTAGAAGTTGGTCGTTTATGTGAAGGAATATCTTTTATATCAATACCTGATAAAAGAATTTTTCCTTTATCAGGCTTTATAAAACCCGCAATTAAATTAAGTATTGTTGTTTTTCCAGACCCAGAAGGCCCAATAATAGTTACAAAAGAACCTTCTTCAATTTTTAAATTGAAGTTATCAAGTATTAATTCACCTTTGCTTTCGTATCTTTTAGTTATTGACTGTAATTCAAGAAGAGGTATTGACTCCCCCCGAATAGCCACGAACTGCTACAAAAACATTAAAATAACAGGCAAATTAAAATACCTCCCTAAAGGGAAGTTTTTTAATGATTTATGGACAATGAACTTTTAAAAGAAAACATAATTAACTTTTTTTAACTACAGTAGCACTCTTCTTATCTTTCTCTATTCTAGTAACAGCATCAAGTTTATCTTGATAATTTTTTACATCTTCTCTTAATCTAATATTTTCTTTTTCAACATAATCTAATCTATCATGAGTTTTTCTATCATATTCATTAAATCTAGAAATTTGAGCATTTATTTTCCTCAAATCTTCTTGTTTTATAGTTATCTCTTGATAATATTTCTTTAATTTTTCGTTTATTCTATTTAAATACTTAATTAATTGTTTAGTTAAAGATCTATATAAAAGAGTCTGATTATCCAGCAAATAAGCTATTCTATCTTGAATATGATAGGCTGTTTTGAAATCTGTAGGAGTATGTGTTTCTTGCAATCTAGATAAGAAATCGAAAAATACTTTATGCGCTTCGCAAAGCTCATTAATTAATTCAGGCTCTGCGAGAGGAAAATCTTTCAAATTGTAGGTAAGAGATAGTCTTTGATCTTCCTTTTCATCTTTTTCTCTTTCTTTTAACATCTTGTCATGTTCTTCATCTTCTAAATCTTTTTCTACATTTCTAGAAGAAAGAGGGCCTTTAGGAAATAAATTATCAACATCTAAATTTTCTTGTATGGTTTGCATTTTTAAAAGATCAAGAGGAGCTGATTCTTCTTTTTCTTTTAATTTTTTAAAAGGATTTTTCTTCCCTTTCTCTTTTTTAAGAGAATCCTCTAATAATTTATCTGCTTCTTTTGGCTTTTTTACTCTTCTTTTGGCTTCTTTTTCATCTCCCTTCTTTTTTATGCCTTTAATGGATTTATTAACAGCTGGAAGCACAATATTTTCTTTCCCTATTTTTTCTGCAGGTTTAACTAAAGATTCTTTTTCTTTAATTTCTTCTAATTTATCTTCAATTTGTTTTTCACTAAGCACCTTTCTCTCTTTTTCTGTAAGCTTAGAAGATTTATCTCCCCAATCTATAACTTCTCCATATTCAAAGTAATAATTGAAAGGTTTTTTTTCAAGATTTTTTACTTCCCAGATTACCTCATTTTCCAGTTGAATATCCGCTTCATACAAAAGATTGATAATCTTTTTCTTTTTAAATCAGAAAAGCATTTTTAAAATCAATTAACTAAGCTGAATTTTAAAGCTTATTTTTAATATTTATAGCTTTAAACATTAAATTTTTTTAAAGTTCACTTAACTTTACATTATTTTTGAGAGAACTTTGATATTCCTTAGCCCAATAAATACTTGGTTGAGAAAAGGAATTATATTTATAATCCTCAGTTATCATTTTCTTCTCAAAAGAAGGGGATAATCCTTCACAATTTAAAGCATCATTATCAATTAAAAATGCAGCTCTAAGTTTATTTCTTCAATAAAATCTTCTAATTAATTTTGCACTCAATTTTATTAATACAGCATTACTTAGGCTAGTAAAGGGATTAAAGGCGCTGTAACATTTCAAAGAGAAATCGTTAATATTAAATCTCTTAATTTTTCCAAAACTTTTCCACTCTCTAGCATTCAACTTTTGAAAGAAAATGGTAGATAAGAAAAAATGAGATGGGGATAAACATAACAAATTATCTCCAACAGTTTTTTTACCACTCACATAATTATCTTTCAGTGAAACTTTTTTAATCATATTTTCAGTAATTTTGTATTTCTTAAATTCATGAAAAATACCATCAAATTCCGGAAGAAGCGAATACAAAAGTGCTGAAGATTTAATAGGCAATACTAAAAATGGTTGTTCATTCAATAATTTATTAAGACTATTTAAATGAGGAGCTAACTCCTTATTTATTGATAATTTCAATTCTTCTTTACTTAAGAAATTTTCAAAATATTGTGCTTTTAAGGAATTTATTAAAGAATTATCTTCAAGGGAATAATGATAAATATCATATTCAGAAAATTTTTCATTGAATTCTTTATGCAAAGGAGTTTCGAAAAATTTAGAAGAGAATTTTAAATTAGACCAATATTTGGGTTTTTCTTTTTCATTTTCATCTAAAACAGAAATACCTTTTGTCGAAGAAATAGAAATATTTTCTAATGTTTTGGTATAGAAATCAAAAGGTTTTAAATATTGATAAATCCAAAAATATTTATTCAATAATGGTAAAAATGGCTTTGTCTTAAATGATTTACCTTTTATAGCTGATTTTTCATTAGGGATAGGGACAACTTTATAAGGGAATTTAAATAAATCTTTGGTTGTTTCCCTTTGACAGCAATCTAGAGAAATGTGTTTAAATCTAGATTTCCACTGAAATTCAACAGAAGAAGAAGCTTTTTTAAATTTTTTCTTGCGAATTTGTCAAAGTTGTTTTTGAAATTTTTCAAATTTTTTCTGATTATCTAAAGAAAGTTTAGGAGAAATAAAACAATCTTGAGACAGTTCAAATTGATGAGATAATTTCTTAAATTTTTTATTTCATCTTCTTTCATCTCTAGCCTCTCGTCTTTTACTTTTTCTCTTTTTTTCTATTGTTTTATCTGGAAACATTTAAAGTTCTAAAGCTCTGAAAATTCTTGTTTTATAGTTTTTAAACAATCTTCTAAATTAACACTGGAATTATTGATAGCTAATCCATTGGCATCTAATAATTTGGCAGATTCCTTATCATATTTTTTTTGATAATAATCTAGAATATCCTCAAGTATTTGAAGATCTCCGCCAATTCTTAATTTAGGAATTCCTTCATATTTAAAAATAGGTCTTGTTTTGTAATCTTCAGAAAAAGAAAGAGTATCGCTACTATCTACCTCTGTTAAAGGATATACAATTTCTGGCTGATCCCAAGTAACTATATTAGTGTAAATGTATTTTTCTCTAAATCTATCAAAATATAGATTTATGAGTGGCAAGAAATGATAGAATCACTTCTCTTCAGGGTCTGTTCATTGAATATATTTCTTAGATACTTTAAGACCTTTTGCTCCCTCCATTTTTTTAGCTACTTCTTCTGGTGAAATATATTTCAACACCGATCACTTTTCAGCTTTTTTAGCAATAAATTCAATAAATTTAGGAGGAGGTGATAAGTGAGTTTTTCCAGTTTGAAATAAATCTTCAGAATAAAAATAGGTTTTAAAGAAAAGATAAGGAATTGAATTATCTAAAGAAACAATTTTTTTTGTAGGAGGGGAAATCAAAGATAACAGAGGAGAAGTAGTTTTTCAACCTTTGAATTGAACATATTTAATATTGTCTGGCTTTATTGAATCATATTGCAAGGAAAGTCTTTGGGAGATTTCATGAATTTTTAACTCTATCTCCTCGCATTCGCGAGATAGATTTAATTGAACTAATTCAGAAAAAACTAATTCTTTTTTAAGCTTCAAGTTTTCATCATTAACTTCTTTTTGTAGAAGATCAAAATTAATTAATTGAAAATAAGAACTTAAATTATCAGCAGTTGAAAAAGAACTTTTACTAAGTTCATTTAAAAAAGATAAATATTTATTATTTTTTTCAATTTCCATTTCTTCATTCTCGAAATGTAAATAATCTAAAAATAATAAAGCTTTAGATTTAATTTCTTTATGAAAATATTCATTATTTAAAGAATGAAGTTCAGAAAAATTATCTTTTTTCTTAATGTATTTTTTAAGAACATTTGCTTTATTGGAGAGAAAATCTTGAGCTTTAAGTAAATTACCAAAATTATTAGATAATTTTCGAATAATTCATTTTTTATCTTCTAATAAAGAGCTTGAATTTAATTTCCATTCATGTAATTTATTAGAAAAAGAAAGATTTCTAGAAAAAGAGGAAAAATCCTCTTTTTTTGTTTTCTTACTAGTTAATGTTTTGGTTTTTTTGGGCATATTTCACTAATATTTCTAATCCCAATATAAACATTCTACTTAAATTTTCTTCTCTTTCTTTTCTAGTAAGTTCAACAACCTTATTAGATACTTCTATATCTGAAACATTTAAGATAGTTAGAAATTTCTTTTTATGATATAAAGCATTAATAGCTAAAGCATAGCTTTCCATTTCAACAGTATCACATCCTGTTTTTAATCCCATTTCAGATAATGAATACTTAGAATAAAAATTATCTGTTGAAAAATTTTTAACAGGTTTTAAAGGATATTTTAAATCTAAAGCTGTCTCTCTAGCCAGCTTTAGTAACTCAAAATCAACTCTAATATCTCCATTAGGCTGCATATCCAATAATTCAGCATAATTGGAATTAGAACTAATACTTTCCACTAAAACTAATTCATTTAGTTCTATATGTTGTGAAAGACCTCCGCAAGTACCTAATCTAATGACTAGTTCTGCATCATATATTTCGGGAGCGAATAATTCATAACTATATATTCCCATAGAACCCATACCCATTCCATGGGCCATTAAAGATATTTCTACATTTTTGTAAGTTCCTGTATAACAATAAATATTTCTAACTTCACTTAAAAGCTTTAAATTTTTTAAATATGTCTCAGCTATTCTCTTGCATCTTAAAGGATCTCCAGTAACTAATACTAATTTAGAAATGGAATTTTTAGGGGCGCTATTATGTGCTGTAGACATATTTTTTAAGAAGTTATTAAAGAACAACCAGTCATCTCTATTGGTTGTTTTATCCCCAATATTTCTAATATAGTAGGTGCTATATCACCCAATTTACCCCCTTCTCTTAAGCTAAAAGAATTGTCACATAATATGAAAGGAACTGGAAATAATGTGTGTGCTGTATGAGGATCTCCCTTTTCATCCCTCATAATATCAGCATTTCCATGATCTGCCACTACTAATAAAGTATGTCCAGTTTTTTTAGTTAATTCATAAATTCTACCTAAGGATTTATCAACAGCTTCGCAAGCCTTAACAGTAGCATCAAAATCTCCAGAATGTCCTACCATATCCGGATTAGCAAAATTAATAATTACTAAATCTTGTTTTTGATTTAATACAGCTTCTTCTATTGAATCGCAGAGTTCATGAATAGACATTTCTGGTGCTTTATCATAAGTTCCCACTTTAGGCGAAGGAACTATAATTTTTTGAATTCCCTTAAATTCTTTTTCCACTCCTCCATCCAAAAAATAAGTTACATGGGGGTATTTTTCGCTTTCTGCAGCTCTTAATTGAGTTTTAGCTGCAGCCTCAACAACTTCTCCCAATGTATTTTTTAATTCTAAAGATGGAAAAAATACATTAGTTAAATTAATTCCCTCATAATCAAAAATTGAATATAAAGAAATAGACTTAGGAACTAAATTAGATGTATAATCATACAAATTTTTTGATCCAACTAATACATGTGAAAGTTGTTTAGCTCTATCCGGCCTAAAATTGAGAAAAACTACTTTATCTCCTCTTTTTAAACCAGATAAAGATGAAATATATTCTGAAGAGGCGGCTGGAAGAATAAATTCATCAGTAATGCCTTCACTATACTGAGATGAAATATACTCTTTGGGGCAACTAAATTGATCTATTCCATCTTCAAGAGTAATAACTTTTAATACTTTTTCTAGTCTATCCCAATTTTTATCTCTATCCATAGCATAATATCTACCAGAAATAGTTGCTAAAACAGCATTATTTTCCCTTAATTTCTGTACTATCTCTTCTAAATCAATTGAAAATTGATTAGGAGGGACATCTCTTCCATCACTAAAGAGATGAGTGAATACTTTTATACCCTGATTATTAGTTACTTTTAAAAATTCATATAAATGTTCTAAATGAGAATGAACTCCTCCTTTAGAAGCGAGAATTAATACATGTAAATTAGAACCACTATCTTTTTTTAATTCTTCTATTAATTCTTTAATAGCTTTTATTTGAGAGAATTCCCCTCTCTTTATAGCTTGATTAATTCTATAAAGACCTGTTTCTACAATTCTTCCAGCACCTATATTCAAATGACCAACTTCTGAATTACCCATTTGTAAATTAGGTAAACCTACTGCTTCACCAGAAGCAGTTAGTGTAGTAAAAGGGAAGTCTTTCTTTAGTTGATCAAAATTAGGAGTTTTTGCGTGAAAAATAGCATTTCATGCTTTTTCTTCTCTATATCCTCAACCATCTAAGATAGTTAAAACTACTTTCTTAATTGAGATTTTTTAAATAATTCTTATTGAAAAACTATTATTACCTATCCATAACCATTTCTCACAAATTATGAACATTTAAAGAAGCTGAACCCACTAATATTCCATCTATAACAGGTTCAGCTAAATATTTCTTGTAATTCTCTTGATTTACAGAACCTCCATATAATAAATTAATTTTTTTTCCAGCTTCTCCTCACATATCCGTCGCTAATTCTCTAATTGCAATTAAATTCTTTACTGCAACATCTACAGGCATAGCTTGCCCACTACCTATAGCACTTATAGGTTCAAAAGCTATAGATATCTTTTCAGCAGTTTTTGCATTCAAAAAAAATAATTCATTCTTTATTTCCTTTAATGGATCTTTCCCGCAACAATAAATTACATTAAAACCATTAAGTATTGCTGTTCTGACTTTTTTGGAAATAATATCTTCCGTTTGACCAGATTGCCTACATTCAGAATGTCCTATTAAAGTTGAATAAATCTTAATGGAATTCAATTGAGGAGCTGAAATAGAAGAAGTATAAGCTCCTTTTTCAGCATAATGTACATCTTGCGCAAATATTTGAAGATGACTTCCTAACTCTTCGGCTGTTTTTTCTAAATAAATATAAGGAATAGAAAGTCCCAATTTATGCTTAGGGCTTTCATTTTGTAATTTCTTTCTCAATTCCATTAAATAAAAGACCATTTCATGCTTTAAAAGATTCATTTTTAAATTTCCTACGATAACTTTTTTAATCATTACTTAATAGAAGTTTATTTTTTAAAAATCCTCAAACTCTTATTAAATACTGAAGTTATTAGTCTTTTAAAGACTATATAAAAGACCAATCCTACAATACAAAAGATAATACAACAAATTGTTTTATCTCTTTTATTAATTCTGAATATTCTTTCTCTAATTTCTTGATTCATGTTATATTCATTCAAACCAAAAAGTCAATAAATTTTTCTGATTTTCAATCTAAGTATTGGATTTGAAAGAAGAATAATTAAAAAACCAAATCCAAATGAAAATATTCCCCCCATAGACATTCAAGAATGTCAGCATTTATTTTCAGTAACTTTGAAAAGTCATCACAGACAGCAGCAATCTTTCCCATTGCAAGTCTTTCCGCAGCAGCAACAATTAGCTCCTGTTCCCTTGCCGCAACAACAATTCTTTCCATCAGCTCCATTTATCAAACAACAAACACCTCAAGCAATATTTCCATAAGCTAAACTAATAAGACCTAATCCCATAAACAATACTGCAAGTCAAAACAAATTAACTCTTCAAGCATATAAACCCATAAGTCTCTTAATATATCCCCTAGTAAGTGCTGTAGGCAAATATCCCTCAATGCTATATTGTTTTTCCCTCTTATATTGTCTGCTCTTGGAAAATAAATTTTTCATATAACCTCCTCAAAAGAGATCTAGAAGTCCCAAACCAATTTGGGTAGGAATTTGCTTTTCAAGACCGCTAAAAGTACTTGAAGTTATTAAAGGACTACTCAGCTTAAGACCAAATGAAGAATTTCCCCCTCAAAGAGCTACATTTTCAGCTATAGAGAAAACCAAATAAGCTAAAGTCAAAAATATATTAAACCATAAAGTAAGTCAACAATTTCTACACATTTTGCGGTAATATTTTTTCATGTCAGGTAGTTGTAGGTGAGCCCCATATGGATCGGGGCCAAGTACTTTTACATTAGATTTTTCTTCCCCATGCTCTTTAATTTCACCTTTAATATCATCATGTTTAGAACCCAATAAACTTGAAGCTATAGAATTAGCGGGAAGATTGGCTTGAACCATTCTAGCCTATATCTTTAAAAAATTTTGAAAACTATCTCAGCCTAAAAATTTAAAACTATAAATTTTTTAAAGATATTTCACTAATTCTTTTTAGCTCTGATGAAAAAGTTTCATTAATTCCTTTATTAAAAAATCCTTCCCGAGTAATATTCATACTTCTTTTTAATTTACCCAACTTCTCCTCATTATCAGTAATTTCTTTTATTAATTCTTCCAATCTATTGAATTGGGAGAAATACAAAGCTCCTACTTCTTCTTTTTTGGCTTCAGCTAGATTATCTAATATTCTTCCCAAAGAAATTATTTGATAATCTATATGAGCCATTTTGGAAGCATAACTTTTATCTAACAATTTTTGAGAATCTAATAAAAGGGAAATTTTCCCTTTTAACTTAACAGTATACTGAATTCCTTCGGTATGATCACTATACAATTGAAGAAATTGTCTATATTCTTTAGATTGAGGCAATTTTTCAGAATTATAGTTAGCTATAAAAGGAGAAGAAATTCTAACTGAATAAAGAAGAGTATCCATTTGTTTTTCTAATTTAGAATTATTCAGCTTTAATTCAAATAATTTATCTAAATGATCCATTAATTCTCTCTTTATAGATGAAGACAAAACATCATATAAAGAGAGAATATTACTCTTCTGTAGTTTTAACTCCCCTAATAATTTTTCAATACTAAGAACTCCATCTATAGAAGAAAGATGAAGTAAAGTATTACTTACTTTTTCCTCTAAAGACATCTCTTCTGAATAAACTCAGTCAGCACTAAAACTAGCACTCTTTATTTCTCTTTTTTCTTCAGAAGAAGACATCTTTTAAATACTAATAAAACCTATAAATTAAGTTTATTTTATTTATTAATTAGTATTAGTTGAAATTAAAGATCTAAAAAATGAATGAGGTAATTGCAATTTAGAGCTCTCTTTCATTTTCTTTTTTCCTTGAGCTTGTCTTTCCCATAATTTCTTTTTTCTAGATATATCTCCCCCATAACATTTAGCGGCCACTGCTTTTCTCAAAGCTTTAACATTCTCTCTAGCAATAACTTTTCCTCCAATTTTAGCTTGCAAAGCGAGCTCATATAACTGTGGCGGAACATTTTCTTTTAATTTCAATAATATCTCTCTAGATTTAGAAATAGCTTCACTACTTTCTGCTAAAAAACTTAGTTCAGAATACTCTAAATTATTGATTCATATAGTTACTTTAGATAAAGATAATGGATGATAATCCCCTAATAAGTAACTATATGTTATATACCCTTTAGTAATAGAATAAAGGGCGTGAACAAAAGAAGAATTAAGTTCACTTAAAGGTAAAGAATACTCTACTATTAATTGAGTATTCTCTATTCCTTCTCTAACTAAAGAAATTAAATAAGTAGATCTTCTAGAAGAAATAAAACTCATAAATTCTTTCTCATATTCTGAAGATAGAGAAAGAGTTAAAAAAATATAAGGCTCTAAAAATTCACTTACAGTTGTTATGTCTGGCATTTGAGAGCTAGCTGAAAAATAAAGTTCTTCTTTATTTTTCAAAATAGCTTTGTATTCAATAGTAGAAGGTCCACTAATTAGCTTTAATTTAAATTCTCGCTCTAATCTAGAAATAAGAATTTCAAGATGTAGTGGACCTAAAGCTCCTATGTTAGCTCCAAAACCTAATGAAGAAGATTGAGTAAAGCTATATTGAAATGATGAATCCGATAACTTTAGTGCCTGTAAAGCACTAGAAAAAGAAGTTCTCTGGCCTTCATCATAAGGAGCTATAAAGCTAAAAATCATTGGTTTTAAATGACCTATTCTATCTAAAGGAAGTAACTTCAATTCTTCCTCTGGAGGTATAGGATAAGAACAAATATGCTCTCCACTTTCTAATTGAAGCTCCTTAGGTAAAAAGAGATATATTCGCCCTACCTCTCCAGCAACTATCTTATCTAATCTCAAAGGCTTAGGAGTTAAAAATTCAATTTCTCTAACTCTTACCTTTAATTTAGATCTAATTAAATAAACTTCATCTCCTTTTTTGATTTCTCCGGAAAACATTCTTATCGTCAAGATTGTTCCCTTTTGATTATGATATTCAGCCTCAAAAATGAGAGCACAAGTTTTACCTCCCTTAATAAAAGGAATATTTAACTTAGAACAATATTTATGTTCTTGAGGAGGTGTAACTTCCTCTATTAAACTATCTAATAATTTAGGAACTCCCTCGCCCGTTCTTGCCGAAATGAAATGAAAATTATCAAAACAAAAGGGTTCTCCCTTCAATTGTGAAATTACTTCTTCTTTTCTACCTTCAGAAACTAAAGGAGAGTCTATTTTATTTAAAACAGGAATTATTTTTAATCCCTCTTTTTTAGCTGTTTTAAATAAAGAGATTGTTTGAGCTTGCACTCCTTTTGTTATATCTATAAGAAGTAAAGCTGCATCGGCTACTTTTAGACTTCTAAAAACTTCTGCGGAAAAATCTATATGTCCTGGAGTATCAATTAAATTAAAAAAGTAGTCTTTCCAACTTAATCTAATTGCAGCTAATTTAATTGTTATTCCCTTTTCTTTTTCTAAATCCATACTATCTAGAAAGCAATTAGAAATAGAAGAAGTGGGGAGATTAGAACATAGCTCTATAAATCTATCTGATAAAGTAGATTTGCCGTGATCTATATGAGCTATTATGCAGAAATTCCTTACTTTCATCATTATCAATTAATAATGGCGATAAAGAGATTTCCTATATCTCTTTGAAAGAGAAAACGGCATATTAGTCAATATTTTTAATCTTCTAAATAATCATTTTGAATAGGCTCTAGGGGCTAACTTAAGATAAGGTCATTCAAAATAAAGTATTTTCATTCCGAATTGATTTAGTATTTCTCAATCAATTAAAAAAGAATGCAATATTTTGAAATGTCAACTTCTAACGCAACAAGAGCAAAATATAATATTCGCTCAACCTCCTAAAGATTTAATAAATAATTTATATTTTTTTATTTCTTCTTCACTAGCTTTTGAAGGGAATGTTTTTCAAAAGAAAAAAGAAATATTTTTGTATATCTTTTTGCTTCAATAAACCACATGTCTTCAAAAATAATCATTTCAAACATTTTTTATTCAATTAAGAGTTCCTAATATTGCTTGATTTCAAATAATTCACTTAATAAATCTAAAGAATTTAATAATTGCACGATATTTATTAATTAAGAAAACAGCAATTACTTGGATTGGATTAAACATTAATTAAGCAGAATAAGAGCTTAAAATCTCTTCTTTTAATTTTTCATGTAAATTGGTATGTTTTTCATAGCAAGATAAACAAAGCACTATATATTGATCATTTCCCACTAAAATATTCTCTCTTTCAAAAGTTTGAGAAGAATCTTTTAGTGCACTTAAATTAGCTGTACTATAACAAAGTTCACAAACGGAATTAAGTTTTTTAATATTATTTGCTAAAGCTAATAAATCCCCCATAGGGCCAAAAGTATTCATATTGGCATCACAATCTAAGCCTGAAATAATTACATTAACTCCTTTAAGTAGTAATAATTTAACTATTCTTATTAATTCAGAAGAAAAAAAATGTGCTTCATCTATTAAAGCAGTTAAAGGATTTTCTAATTCTTTGGGAATAAAATTCAAAATTTCTTTTGGATTTGTTTCATCAATAATTATGGCCAAATTAGATTGTGAAAAATATCTAGAAGAAATAGTATTAGCATTTCTTGAATCCAATTTAGGCTTAAATATTTTGTAACTTATTTTTTGATAATTAAGTCTATCAATAATAGAAAATAATTCTTTAGACTTACCTGATTTCATCGGGCCACAAATTACTGTTAAATTAGCTTGTGGTAGCATTTCTTAAGATGACTAAAACTTAATAACTTTACTAAGCCGAAGAAATAATTTGAACAATCTCATTTCCTTTCAAGTTATAGGCTTTAGAGTTAGTTTTTATAATATTAAGATTTGAATTTCCTTTAATAGATTGTTCAATAAAATCTTCTATTTTAATTAAGTGAGCAGCGATAAAAAAATTTGATAGCTCATTATGTATTTGTGAAACACATTCTTTTAAAGAGCTATTATTTTTAAAAGATCATGCTCTGATTTCTCCTCTTACGGGTACTATATTGTGGGAGAAATTAGAAAGATTATATTTTCTATTATTTATATCTTCTAATTTAAAGGTATAAAAAGTTTTTAAAGCTAAAGTTTTATAAATAATATTTAAAAACTCTTCAGTTGAAGAGTTTTTAAGAAAAATAGATTGTCTCATTTCTTTCTTTTCTTCTTCTTGAGTTAAAAGATTGTAAATCTCTTCTCCTTCTAAATTAATAGAAGAAAAGGGAAAATTATATTTTCTTGTTCATTCTATTAACTCATTTAATTTAGAAAGAGATTGCTTGCTAGAGCCATAATTTCCTAAAATAACTACTTTTTTGGAGCTCAAAAGATTTAATTTATTAATTATTTCTTTTTGCTCTTCTGAAAGAGCTAAAAAATAATTCAACATACTAATAGGTATAAATTTTTTTAATTCTAATTCTTCTTTTATATTAGAAAGAATAACTATTTCTTTAGAAAAAGTTTTTCTATCTTTTGAATATTTAGCTAATAATTTAATAATTAAGTCTAAATCAGACTTAATTAAAGTTAGTAGAACTAGCTTTAGTTCTAATATAGGTTCAAAGGAGTGGAAACTTTCAACTATATTTATATTTTTATTGTCTTTTTTATCTAAATCTAAAGAAGTTCAAAAAGATTTATCTTCTGAATAAAACAAAGGTATTTTAGAATCTAAATCTAATTGAATTCCCTCTCCCTCTTCACTTGTTTGTGATTTTTTAAAAAATTTAATAGATTTATCTTTAAATTCTTGCTCTACTTCTTTTAAAGAACTTTTAACAATTAAGCTGTTGTACATTTTTGGATTTTCTTCCAAAAACGTATTTAATTGAGATTCTACAGATTCATCAGAAAAAGTTCTAATGACTATAACAATTAAATCTACTGCTCTAATATATGATAAAAAGGAAGCTCCCATATCACTCTTCTTTTTGTCTAACTCCCCATCTAGGGGAACTATTCCAGCTAAATCAAGAAATTCAAAACTTTCATACTTTTTATCTAATTTTTCTCTATAGAGAGAATCTCTAAAAAGTCATAAAAATAATTTTTCTAATTCATCCAATTTAGAATTTGGAAATTCAACCAATGAATATATTGGTTGAATAGTAGAATAAGGAAAAGAAGCTACTGTAGATTTGACTTTTCCATTCAATAAATTAAATATAGAAGATTTACCAACATTAGGTAAACCTACCAAACCTATCTTATATTTCATTACTTAAAAATTCAATTAATAATACAATATAAATTTTTAATTAAAAAATATAGAAATGTAAATAATTAATTAGCAGCCTTTTAAAGGCTGCTTTTTTTCCTCCTAATTAATTATTTTTAAATTTAAAAAAATTTAAAAACAGCTGTAATTTAATTAATTAAAAATTAGTAAGTTAATGATTTTCAAGAATTTCTTGTTAAATCAAAAGCTGGAAATCTTGATTTCATATCTTCTTTTTTATTGAAGCATTTTACTTCTGTTCAATCATTATCTCTTTTAATTTGACAAAAATCTTTACTCAATTCATCTAAATTTTCAGAAACTTGTAAATGAGGCTTTTCTACTGTGTTAGTTCATCTAAAGCCACTTATATCTTCTCAATTCCATCAGATTGTTTTCTTAACAGCCTCATGCTTTCCTCTTATCCACAACAAATCCTCATAACCATTATCTTTTAAATCTTTATTTTTACTCTTAGACCAAACTGTTTGATCGCACAAATCTCTAAACATTCTGTTATTGTCATAATCATTAATTGTTATAGGGATTCTTTTTCTATCGTAATGATCATGTCCTTTTTTAACTAAACTGCAAACTTTTTGTCTACCAATTCCAGCAACTTTAAAGAATCAAGCAACTTCCAATCAAATATCTTGTTTTTGTTGTTTTGCCAATTCCCGTCTTCTAGCTTTTTCTTTCGCCAATAATTCTTCTAATACTTGTTTTACCTTTGGATCTACCTCCTCATGATTTACACTAACTTCTGCCGAAACTGCTTGTTGTTCATTAATTACTTGTTGATCTTCTACTATTTCTTCTTCCTTATATTCAGGTAAATTAAAAGCCGCTTCTCTATCATTTAACCCATTAAAAACATTATTAAATCTTTGACCTCCTCGTGAATTTATCTGTCCTATTCTAGCGAAAGATTCTACTCTTGGAACCTCAATCTTTTGTTCAAACTTAACTTCTTCTTTCTTTAATTGTTGAGAAAAATTTTCAGTATTTTTCCCGACATCTAAATTATTAGAATTTTTGGCAACCCCACCTTCTTCATTTGACACTCCCAATTTTCCAAATAAATAACCAAAAGTAGAACCTCCAGAAACTGTAGTAGAAGTAAGCGACAAACCTAAAATCGCTTTTTTTGTTAATCCCAAAAACATTGTCTAATAAATTTTAGCTTTTTTTATTAATTAACTGTATCCTTAATATAACCTTCTGAATTAATTTCATCTAAAAGAGCTCAATTTTCTAAACAAGTTATATTTGTTCAATTATCATCTTTTTCTTTTTGCTTACAATAAATACCATTTAAAAAATCCATTGGATTTGAAGAATCCATACTATAAGTTGTTGCATAAAATTTAGGATTTCAATCCCTCAAATTATCTTTAATTAATTTAGTGACGATCCCTTTTTCCCCTCTAATTCATACTCCTTCTTTACCATATTTATTCAACAAATATCTAGTTCAAAAAGTTTCTCTGCAAGTATCTTCATTATCTGCTAATTCATCAATACGCAAATTCTTAAGTTGATCATAACCAGACTTTAAAGTAATACAATTTTCTTGCAATTTCCCATGTTCCCCGCCAATCCCAAATTGTCAAGCAGCCTCTAACAATATAGAATCATCCTTTATCTCTTGATCCCATTTCTTTTCTAATATCTCCCTATTTTTAGTATTTGAAAAATCTAATTCGTACAATGCCTCATCTTTCTCCAAAATATTTGAATTATTTGAAATATCAATTGCATTTTTTGAACTTTCTTCAGTAATATTTATTTTTTCTAGAGATTCCGATGAAGAAACTTGTAGTTTATCAGACTCAACCATTTTTTCTTTACTTGTTTTAGGGGAAATTTCATTGTTACTGAAATCTGAATAACTTTTTTCTAACTTTTCCTTTAAATCTGATTTATTTATTAATTTTTGTTGCTTTAATGCCACAGCAATAGCTCCGCCTATTGCTCCGCCAGCAAAAACAGTAATAATTAATACTTTAGAGAATATAGTCAACATATTCTAAAAACTATTTAAAAAAACTAATTTTTTAAGCAAGTGATTTCTAATCATTCATTATTTCAATCTTCTTCCATTTTGCAATAATTATTCAACCATCCTTTACCTTTTATATTTATATTCAAATTTTCTATTTCAGATGTAAATCCATCATATTTCAAAGTATTTCAATTTTCAAAAAGTAATTTATTAACTACTTCTTTCTTCCCTCTTATTCATAAACCTAACTGATTATATTTCTCAGAGTGATCCAAAGACCAAGATGTTTGTTGATCGCATGAATTAAACATTCCGGCTTGTGTTTTTCCCTCTGTAATATCAAAATTTTCATTTAAATCCAACTCTTCTCCATTTTTATATAGAATACAAACATCTTGAAAACCTTCCGAACCATCACCCTCTCTTTTTTTATAAAGACTTTCTAATAAAATATCTCTTTTTGTTATTTCTTGTTTTCATTTTTCTTTGCCTTTTAATTCAGGTTCATAAGATCTTTCTCTTCTCTTAAAAGTTTTTAATGACTTAGTTTTTTGTTCAACTTTTTTCTTTTCTTCTTGATGAGGTTTTTCTTTTAAAGTTTCACTATTTTTAACTTTTGTGTTTTCTTGAAACTTAACATTTTCTCTTTTATTCTCTAAATCAATTGAACTTTGAGAAGAGAAACTTTGCGCGATGGATGTAAAAGGATTTGCAGCGTTTTTTTGAATTTTTTTCCCCTCTGGCCCTAAATTATTTGTGAGTGATAATTTTTTTTGTTTTTCATTAACTTTAGTTTTATTCAATAATGTAACTGTTGTAGCTGTTATTCCTCCTATTGAGCCACTAACAAAAGTAGCAATTAATACTTTAGAAAATGAAGAAAGCATACCCTAAGAAATTACTTGGTTTTATTAATAATTTTTTATTAAAGAAAGGGAGAAAATTTCCCCTTAAAATTTCTAAATTTAGAGAAATATATCTGATTTGGCGATTAATTTAATTTACCTAAACAAGTTATTTCTAACCAATCATCTTTTTTTACCTCTTCTTTACATAAATTAGTTAATCATCCGGCTCCCTCAATGAATACATTTGAATCCTTTTGTTTTTCATTTTTTCCGAAACCATCTACCTTTAAATATGCATCTCAATTATTCTTAATTAATTTTTGAACTTCACTATTTTTACCTCTTATTCATAGTCCAACTCCTTCATGCTCATTAAATCTATCTGAAGATCAAGAAGTATATCAAGAGCAAGGATGATATTCTCCCTCTACATCATCACGACCTTCAGCTAAATCAGCTATTTCTCGCATTACTTCTCCATTTCTATATAAAATACAACTTCTTGCATCAGCCTTTTGGCCTCCATCTCCATATCTATAAACACTTTCTAATTGAATATTGTATTTCTTAACTTGTTCATCTCAATCTTTTCTCTGTTTTAATTTTTGCTCTTCTTCTGCTCTAAGAGAGATATTTAAATCATTATTTCTAACCTTTAAATTTTCTTTTTCTTGATTCTGTGATAATTTATGAACTGAAACTTTCTCTAGAATATTTTTCTTATTATCTTGCTGAAGTTGATTAGAATTCTCATTATTTCTTAAAGCATCATTGTTAGAAATATTTTCTGAATCAATATCTTTTGGTAATATTTCTTTTTCCGGCTTAATTTCAATAGATTCTATTATTTCTTTATTTTTTCAATCTTTAAGTCCTAATGCAATTCCGCCGCCTACAGCACCTCCCACAAGAACAGTAGAAATTAATACTTTAGATAGTTTAGTCGACATATTCTTTTAAAAACTAATTACTTAAACAAGCTATTTCTAATCAATCTTCTTTATCTATTTCTAACTTGCACGATTCATTTAAATTGCCTTTGTGATTTTTTTCAATTTTTAAATATTCTTGTTTGTTATTTATGTAATTTTCTTGTTTCAAATTGTCTCAATTTGAAGAAATTAAATCATTAACTGCATCTCTTTTGCCTCTTATTCAAAGACCAACATTATTATGTTTTGATGAATTTTCAATAGATCAAAAAGTTGCTCCATCACAAGAATCAGTGACATACTTTTTTGTTCTACCTTCAGTAATATCAAAGTTTTCTTCTCTATCTATATTTTCGCCAACTGAATATAAAATGCAGAAATTTTTAAATTGATCTTCACCATTTATATATTTCGCTTTATAAACACTCTCCACTAAGATATTTCTTTTTGATATTTCAGAATCTCATTTTTCCCTTCCCTCTAATTCTGGAGCTCTTTGAATCCTTGTTTTTTTAGGAGATTTAACTTTCGCTTTGTTCATCTCAACATCTAATCCTTCTTTTTTTGCATCATAAGAAGCATTTTTTGTTTCTTTAGTAAAAGATTCTTTTATTTCTGGAGTTTGTTTCAAATTTTCAGAGATTGAAGATAAATTTTGAAGAGAATTCCCTAGCTTGACCTCTTCTAAATTTTTTTCAACATTGAAAACTTCATCTAATTTACTATTTTTTAAATCTTTGCCTCTTAATTCTTCTTTGTGTTTATATCTATTATTTGAGGATGACACAATTCCTGCAATTGCCCCGCCAGCAGCACCGGAAATAATTAATGAAAACATTACCTTAGAAAATACAGTTAACATAACTTAAAAAATTAAATAATTAATTTTTATTTTTGTTTTGTTCTAAGAGATGGGAAAAAAATTCTCCATTATCTCCTAGAATTTTTGTTAAATTACAAGAAATTTCTACTCTTCCTTCAATTTTTGAATCTTTTCAAGAACAAGAAAAAACATTATTACTGGATGTCCAATTTTGATGTTCTTGAGATAAAGAAGCTTTTTCGCCCCACAAACTGTAATATTTTAAAAATTCCTCAAAGTTTTCTTTTTTAACTCGAAGTCAATAAAAAGGTCAATCATTTTTCTTCTTTCCTAAATTCTTTTCGATAAATTTTTCGCAATCTTTAGCTGCAATACTTTTAGATCCCTCTTCTTTAGCTTCTATAAGAAATTCACAAGTCAAATCCTCAAAATCACTAAAAGTTCTAATAAATTCCGAAGAATATGTTGTGCGATAATCTTCCATTCTTTCAACTTGATCAGTTTTAGAAATATCAGATAAATTCTTCTGAATATCTCCCTCAACATTATTAATTGGAGAGAAAAATTCTTTAATTTTATCTCTATAATATCATCCTCCAGCAGATATTGCCCCAACAAATAAAGTTGGTACTAACATCTTAACAGCTAAAGTAGACATTATTTATTATTTTTCAGTAGTCTCAAAATTACTTTGAGGTGGACCGCTCATTCAAATTTGTATTTTTTAAATCACATTTAACAATTACCCTATTTTCATTTTCTTTAGGATCTTCTTTTATGCAAGAATACCTTTCTTCTCACTTTATCGATTCACTTGAATCTAAAGAATTTTCTTTAATTAATTGATAAAAGGTAGCTGTATTTTTAAAATTCTCTTGCTTCACTCTTAATCAAATTACAGGCCATTTTTCCTCCTCATTTCCCAAAATTTTCTTCATATAATTTTTACAACTTCTACCTTTTACAACCATATCTTCCTTATCTTCTGTATTGACTCCATTTTCTTGTTTTCCATTCTTTTCATTTTTCAAAAACTCACACAAAAGATCTAAATCTAAATCATTTTGATTACTTAAATATTCTTTTCCTGTTGAAGTTTTAAATTCTTTTTCTTTATTATGCATATATTCCGAGACAATTTCATCATGATTTATTCTTATATCTTTTTCTTTAATTAAATACTCATGTATAAGATAAGAACCTCCCGAAACTGTTCCAAGTGTTCCAATTGCCATTAAAGCTTTAATGGCAAAAGAAGACATAAGGTTAAATAAAAATATTTATGTTTGTAGAAAGAAATTATAAACTAATTTAATCTAAATTACTCTATGAATAAATATATAGATAATAAAATTTTTGCTCGCAAAGATGTGATATTTTTTCCCCTTCTAGGGGAAAAACCCAGTTAATCTATTTTATGCCTCTTTTTATATATCTATAATCATTTCAATTATTTAAAAAGTTATTTATTAACTTTTGGCTCTTTTAAAGATTTTCTAAATCAAATTTATCTATCATTATCTTTAATAATCTATATGCTATTGCAATAGTAACTTGATTTTCTATATCTTCTTTAACGCCACTTAAAGATCTTGTTGATTCTTCACTTCATCGTTGACATTTAGAGGTTCAAGAGCAACGATCTTCAGAACGACCTCTTTGAAAATTTTTTACTTTATCATCCCATTTTATTGCTTCATTTCTAGCATTCTTTAAATATTCAGCTTCTAATAATATTGAGAAAGGATCATAATCTTTTCCTGAATCGTTTATTCTAAGATATTTTCCAAAACTAACCCTATCTAACCCCTCTCAATTAATATCTTTGAGAGCTTGAATTAATTTTTTATTATTCTCGGGAATTGTATTATTCACTTTTTGATAACTAGAATTATTATTTACATTATTTATCTCTTTTAAAAATCCTATCTCACTCCCTTTTAAACCAGAAAATATTTCATAATAAGTTAATAAAGCCTTTCTTTGTGATTGAGTTAAAGGCTCTGTTTTTTCTGGAAGTCCATCGCGCCCTTCAAATTGTTTAATTCTTATTTTTTGTAAATCTCCTTTATTTTTTCATTCTTTTACTTTTTGATAGAGTTCTTTGAAATTCCTAGTAAAATCAACCAGTTGACTTTGTGAATTTGATAATTCACCAGAAGATTCATCTTGTATTATTGAAAAACCATTTTCTTTATTTACTTCTTTAATAATCTTTGTAACTCTTTCTTGTACTTGAGAAACTTCATTATTGCTATTTAAAGTTCTTAATGAGAGAGAATCTTCAGAAATATTTAATTTGTTTATCTCTGAAGAATAAGATTGAGAATTTTGTATTTCTAATTTTTCATTTAATGATTTAATTGTCTGCCCTTTCTTTATTAATGCATTATCATTTTTAGACTGGAATTCTTTTAAAGAGGTGATTGGTGCCCCTCCCATATTTGAAAGACTAGAAGTTAATACTTCTATATTTTTACTACTGGGTAATAAAAAATAAATCAAATTACCTCCAGCGAATAAAGGAAACAAAGAATAAATTCCATATTTATATTTCAAAAAAATAACTATTAATTATTAAAACATGTCTTTAATAATTTACTCAATTTAATCTATTTTTTATATTTTTCGTTAAATTCTCTATTTTTAATTTTGTATCAATCTTAGTACTCAATTTTTATAACAAAATATTTCTCCTAAATTTTTCTTTCAAAAAATTAATTTCTAAAAATTTAATTATTTAGAGCCTAAAGGCCCTAATTTAATTAAAAAACTAATTTATAGAAATAATTATCGATAACAATATCATTCCACAAAAGTTTTTCCTTTATTATCTTTCTTTTCTTGCACTAAACATGTTCGATTTAAATTTTTTTCACCTCCTTTCAAAACTTTATTTGTTCATAAATAGCCCATAAAGTTAAGAGTTCAATAATCTTTTTCTCATTTATAGTCTCCTTTTATTTTTAACTCTGGGAAATCCTTAGATACTCTAATTAATAATGACATATTATTTTTTCCATTCCCATTACCAATCTTTATATCTGGTAAACAATTATTTTCTTGGGTGTGTTGTAATATATTATTTTTATTATCTCCAGAACCACAAATCCTTTTTCCCTCAAAATTGTAAAGAACATATTCTATATTTTTTGCTTCAGTAGATTTTTGAAATTCATTGGAGATCAATGTCTTTGGAATTTCAATAGTTTTTAAATAAACTCCATAAGAAGCTACTGTACCAATAGCTACACCTACAGACATTTGAAAAACTTTTACTAAAGAAATAGTCATGATTTAAATAAATACCGGATTTAAAAAAATTTTATCTACCTGATTATCGAAATAATTTTTATTGACCAAAAATTTAAAATTTCGTGCTCACAATTTCCTTTGTCATTTCTTCAACTAATCCAACAACAATTATTCGTTTGATTCATTCCTCTCAAGTTTTGATCGCATCATCAAAAACTTTAAAACTTCTACCACCATCATTCCTTCAACCAAATCAACCACTTCTTCCCCAACTTCTAATTCCCGAATCAACGCGCCCCCTTCCTCTTTTTAAATCTTCAATTTTCCCATTAATTTTTAATAAACATTCTTTCTTAATAATACCTTCACTAATTATTTGTCCCAACAATTCAGTAACACTGATATTATTTCCATAACCAAAACCGAGTCTTCGCAAAATTGGAAGAATTTTATCTTCTTGTTGAGTTTCATGAAATGAACTTTCAGTCAATTTATCTAGATTACTTATTTCTTCAATTTCTTTTAAATATTTACTTTTAGCTTTCTTCGTGTTAACCAGTTCTTTGTAATAGTTGAAAATTGATTGCATATCCATTAAGCTCATATTTCCATTTTCTTTAAAACTCTGTTCTTGTAAATTTTGCGAACTTTCACACTTCTTAATTTTTTCGCTCCATGCATTTATGTTCAGAAGAATCTTTTTGAAGTCTTTTTCATAAGTTTTTAATTTTCCCTGCGATTCAATAAGTTTTGCTTTTGCTTCTTTTTCAATTCTCATAAGTATTTTCTTTTTATTCTCATTTTCAAAAACGGATCTAACGGAATCCCTCATTTTATCTAATTCCTTTTTTTCTAAATTATTAATGTTCATAGAAGGAATTTCAAAGATTTTTAAGTTATTATTTTCAAAGTATTTTTTAGAAATATCTGTTGTTATCTTATTGTTGACAACTTTATTCGAAATTCCTTGTAATCGCAAAACATTATTTTTAGTTTGCAGATTTTTTAAGGGAGTAATAACGCCCCCCCCTTAGATAAAAAATGATTAAAAGGCAAATTTAAATTTCAATTATTAAGAGCAAAATAATAAATTGTGCTGCCTGCCGCAGCCAGATAAGTTATTAAATATTCACTTTTGTATCTCAATAACTAATAAAAAAAATTTCTAAATATATTGGAAAAGAAGATCCTTAAAATAATTAAATTTATAAAAATTTTAAAATCGTAAAAATTATACTAAAACCCATTTATTAAAAAATACATTTCCCTATTTCTACTAATAATTAATTAGTAAATTTACTTTACTTATTTCTCCAAATTAATTTACTATTTAAATTTATTTCTATCATAAATAGGAAGATATTTCTTATTAGGGATAGGTTTTCATATTCTATTTCTAATTAATTGAATTTCATGTTTATAAGGAGAAATTAATTTCTTGATATTTTTACTTTCCCTTCAATAAGGTGTTTCAACAATTATTGGTAAGTTTTTAAAAAGAGGTTCATAAGCCCATTCCATTAAAATATCAAATCCTATATGGCCATAATCTAAATTTGCATGTCTATCTTTCCCAGAACCTCTGGGATTCATGGAATCTCCTAAATGAACTACTTTTATTCTTTCTAATCCAATCAATTCATCAAATTTTTTTAAAAATTCTTCTTTTTTAGATAAATCATATCCAGCATCATGTAAATGTACAGTATCTAAACACACTCCTAATTTAGGATGATTATCACATCCTTTAATTATTTGTGAAATCTCCTCTAAAGTTTTCCCTATTTGATTCTTTTTTCCTGACATTGTCTCTAAACAGATAAATACATTAGTATCTTTACATTCATTGAAAATCAATTTAAGATTCTCAATTAAAAAATTAATTCCTTCATCTAATGTACTATTCACATAATATCCAGGATGTAATACTATATAAGGAATTCCCATTGCATCCGTTCTTTTAATTTCTTCACTTAAAAAAGAAATCATGAAATCTCTATTTTCTAAATTAGAGCTAGATGGATTAATAATATAAGGTGCATGAACTAAACAGTTAGAAAAAGAAATTCCATTTTTTTCAGCTAATTTTTTTGCCTCTCCTAGAAATAATTCAGAAATAGGAACTCTTTTTTTATTTTGAGGAGGTCCTGTAAAAATCATAAAACAATTAGCTCCATTAAAAATACTTTCTTCAACTACTCCTAATAAATATTTATTTCCCCTATTAAGGGAAATATGAGAGCCTAATATTAAAGAAATATTTTTAAATAGTTAATAAATAATTTAATATTGCTTGAGCACCTGCACTTACACAATCTTTTCTAGTTTTAGAGAATTGAAATTTTCAAAACAATTTCAAATTTTCTTCATGTATTTCATTTTCCTCACATTTACTATCTAGCATATTTAAAAATTTTTGAATAATTTTTATTCCTTCTTTTTTAGATTTTCCTTCTATTTCTAAACATATTGCATTAGAAGAAGCCTTAAAAAGAATACAACCTTTACATAATAAATTTATTTTTTGAATCAAATCATTTTCTAAATTACAAGAAAAATTTATAAGATGCTGACAAGAAGAAAAATCAACTAAATTTATCTCTTCTTCCGGAAAAGAAGAAGAAAATTTTTTTAAAAAAGCTAAACTATAAATTAAATCTTGATATAGCATAAGTTCAGCCAGAGGCTGAACTTTTTAAAAAATGCTAAATTACTTTAGTTTCTTTATCGCAGGAACAACTTTCAGAACAACAATCTTTTTTACTTCCACAGCAAGAATCAGAACACCCACAACTACTTAATGAACAATCAGAGCAACAACTTCTACTACATGCATCATGGCAAATAGAACCAGCCCCACAGCAAACTCCTCTATGACAACCAATACCCCCTCCAAAACAATGACATGAAAATCCATTGCATGCACAACAATGGGGGCAATTTACTCCAAAACAACCACAAAATCTACAATGCATGACCTTTTTCCTTTCTATGAACTTAATTATATATTTTTAAAAATAAATTGACTTTTTTAAATTTTCAGAAATTAATAAATTGGGGAGATCATATTTATGAAGATATATTATCAAGAAAATGATAATGACTGTGGAATTTCAGTCACTAGATCATTAATACAACATTTTTTTAAAAAAGAAATAACTAGAACAGAAATATTTAACCAAGTAAATATTTCTTCTGAAGGCCTTTCTATTTTCGAATTAGAAGGCATTAATAAAAAATATGGAATTCATTTAGAAACTTATCAAATAACAATGCAAGAGCTAATAAAACTTAGTATTAAAAATTTCTTTTTATTAATAATTCTTAAGGATGGAAGAGAACATTTTGTTATTTCCAAAAAAACATTAAAAAACTTCGTAATTTATGATTCAGCCATTGGGAAAGTTAAATTAACTCCTCTCGAGTTAAGTCAAATATTTTCTGGAAAAATACTACTTATTGAAAGAGTAGAAGACTGAAAAGATGAAAAAGAAAAAATTTACCACAAAGAAAAAGAAATTTTTCTCTTAGATTTTCCTAAATTATGTGCAAGTATATCAATAGAACTAATAACTTTTGTATTTTTATTAATTAGCTTTGCAATTAACAAATTTATTTTTGAGGATGTAATACAAAGTAATTATTGAGGCAATATAGCTGGAATTATTTTCTGAGCAGCTTTACTTATATTTACTTGAACTACAGCTGAATATCTAAAAGATATTTTTTATTTACGCAATAAACAATGATATTTCAAAAAACTATATCAATTATTATTTGAAAATTTAGAAAATAAAAAGAATTTTTTCTTTTCTAAATTAAATAAAAATCAATTTTTAATGACTCATCAATACATCAAGAATTTATCTCTGTTTTATGGAGAAATTATTAGTCTTTTAATTTCTTCATTATTAATTACTCTATTTCTCTTCTTTTATTTGATCTCTTTGGGTACTTGAATCTTTTGCATAATTCTGATTATGGCTCTCATTAAATTGGGTCATTTTTATTGTGCTTATAAATTGGATAGTAGAAAATTATCGGAAATATGAAAAAATGATCTAAATATTCAAAAATTATTTTTTACTATCAATCATTTTTGTAAAAATGAATGAAATTACAATAAATTTATTTTTTTAAATAAGTCGTTAAAAGATGAGTTATTACATCATAACTTAATTGATAAAGAATTAAGTACTCATAAAATAATGCTTTCTAAATTAAATTTCTTTTTCAATTATTCCCTAAATATTGCTATTTACTTAATAGGTTGTTATTTTTATTTCCAAAATAATATAAGTCCAACAAATATTATTTTGGCTGGAATAATTTTTCATCAATTGAATGGCTCTTTAGATAAATCTATTTCAACTAGTTTTAGTTGAAATAAATATATTTCTTCTCTAAAAAACTACAAAGAATTACTATTTAATGACAATATTCCAAAAAATAAGAAATTAAAAATATCTCTACCTAAATTTATTGAACTAAAAAATTTGAATTATCACAATGGCAAAAAAGATATTTTTACTAATTTAAATTTGACCATTTATCCTAATACTTTCTTAATAGGATCATCCGGAATTGGAAAGAGTACTTTATATAAATTAATTTCAGCTAAATTGCAATTACCAGAAAACTCTATTTTCTTTGATAATATCGAGATTTCAGATATTTCTGAAAAATCTTTCAATCAATTAATTGTCTATCAAAATAATCAAACTATTTCTGAAGAATTTCAATGAGAAAAACTATATGAATCTATAAATTCTGAGATTTTAGATGAAATACTAGAGCTAGCTAAAGAACTAAATATTCCTATTGGAAAAAACATTAAAGAACAAAAATTTAGTGATGGTCAAAGACAATTTATAAATTTGCTAAATTTGCTTTCTTTAGAAAAGAAAGTTCTTTTATTAGATGAAGTTACCTCACATATTAATAAGAGAATTAAGTCAAAAATATATAAAACAATTTTCCCAATTATTTCTAGTAGAAATTTTTTGGTTTGTTGTGAACATGATAGTGATTTAAAAAACTTTTTCCCAAACCAAATTAATTTAGATAATTTGCTAAATATTTAATGTTTTTAAAAGAAATACTCTCTATATTTGGTTTTTCATCGATTATATTTGTATCTTCAGGATTTGCTATTAAAGTTAAAAAATTTGAAAATAATAAGTTAATTGTTGATCCTCAAGATAATAAATTAAAGCTCTATCTAACAAATAATAGTTATCACAAAATTGAGCCAAAAACTCATCAACAATTTACTTATTTAAAAATAAAAGGAGAAAATGAAATAACTAAAAATATTTCTAATATTGAGCGAAAAAATAATTTTTATGAATTAACTTTAACTCCTAGCAGTGAATACCAAAATTTTCAAGAAAAAATAGAGCTAATTAAATATCTTGTAGAATCTAAAACCTTTTGAAGTAATTTATTTACTTAAAATGGCGGAAACTGGGGGATTCGAACCCCCGCGCAGCTTTTAACCACCTAACATCTTAGCAGGATGCCCCCTTAACCACTTGGGTAAGTCTCCATTCTAATTTTTAATAAAAATACTATTTATTCATTGATGATTACCGCGAAATTGTCATAAAATCAAGTTTTTTTATCAAAAACCATTAATTTAAATTTGACAATAACTCATAGAATGTTTTCATCTACTCATTTATAAAAGATATTTCCTATTAAATCTTGTCGATCAAATTTAAGTTCAGGCCTCAAAGAAAATATTTTTTTAAAAATTTGATTTTTAATAGTATTCTTAATTTGATTTCATAAATTATCTTTCTTCATATAAGAAAAAGTTTTTTGAATATTATGTGATGCATTTTCTTTCACCATTTTAGGTAGAGAAATATTAAAAATACTATTAAATAGTCTTAAAGGAGAAGAATTATAGAAAAAACTCTTAGTTAAATAATTAGTGTTTGATTGATTATTGAAATTTCTTTGCTCATTTGAAATAGTTCCTGTTAAATAGCTAACAGAACCTAAAAATATAAAAGAACATAGCAATAAAGCTATTCTTTTCCTTCAACCAAACAAAAACATAGAAATAACAATTTAAAAAATCTATAGTACTTATATCTCTATATCTATAAAATTTCTTGTTTTCATTGCGAATCAATAACAAGTTCATCTAAATTAAATTCCTCTGGATGAAAAGAAACTTTTCATAAATTTTTAATATCTTTTTGTTCTATTTCATTATTACTGTCTTTTAAATAAAAAATTAAGTTAACCAGTTCTTTTCTATTTCTTTCATGAAAGTAAAAATTTAATTCCAATTCTGCTTTAGAAAAATCATTAACATTTTCTGATAATTTATGAAAAAGATTAGAAGAAAAGTCTAATTTTCAATAATTATTGATATTATGTTCTAGATCAAAATCACTTTTTTCTAATGTATATGAATAAAATTTTTCATTTATATTGTTAAAAAAAGATAAATTTCCTTGAAAGCTGTCTTTATCAATTAGTCCAATATTTTCCAATGTTGAAATATTTTGAAAATACAAAATTGGTAAATTAAACTTTCTTTTTTTAGATTTATCTATATACATTCTTAATGGATAATAAGAATAAATTGGTGGATTTTTATATTTAAAAATTACTTTATTTAATATATTCAATTCTTTATATCTAGAAGAAAAATTTTTATCTTCAATAAAAACATTTTTTCAATCAAATTGGTTTTTTAATTGAATATTGTTTAATTGTTTCTTTAAAAGATAAAAATCTGAAAAATTCTCTAAATAATTATTCTTATTTTCTAAATAAGAATTAATATCAAAGTTTACTGTAAAAGGAATAAGAGAAAAGTCTTTTCTTTTGTTTGAAAATAAAGAATCATTCTTTATATCAATAAAAGCAAAATTTTCATAAACTGAACAATTTAATTCCGGTGAATGGGGAAAACAAATATCTTTTGTACTCTTTTTTAAAAATAATTTATCTACTTTTTGTTTGGGAAATAAATAAGAAATTTCTATTAAATTATCAGTTAAAGGTATATTACTTTCTAAATGGAATTTTCCATTTACATTCAAATGTTCATTATTGGGAGTTAAAGTAATTGTATAATTTTTAAGGGTTACTAAGGGATTGTTACTGTAATTTAACATTCTTCAGGTTTTCTGGGCAGATAAAAAGAAGGATCATTAGAAGAATTGTAAATATCAGATAAAGTCTTATGAAAAAATTCATAATCGAAAAAAGATAAGAATTTTGCAGAATAATTCTTTAAACATCTATAATAAGATGATTTAGATAAAAACATATCTTTATGTCCCATTCTCTTCAAATAACAATTTTCTAGAAAACCTCTTTCATGAATAGAAATTTGGTTCAAAGCCAATTGAATTTCACTTAAATAAAATTCCCAATATTTGATATATTTTTCGGGGAAAAAGTTTTCATAATTCAATCTATTTGAGAAAATTCTAGATTTATAGAAAACTAAAAATGTATTTTCTATTACCTTTTTGTTTTCTTTCATTTTGTCTAACTTCTCTTGTTCTTTTTTGTCGTAGAACTTGGTTTTTTTGACTATCATTGTCATGATTAAAAAGTTTTCATTTACTTAATTAGCTAAAAAATAAAAAATGACATAAAATTATTTAGCTAACCATTCCACTTCAATAAAAAAATGTTGTGGAAAGAATTCAATATAAATGAAGAATTTAAAAGCCAATTAAAACTTAAGTTATCTGCTATTTCGGGAGCTTTTATGCTCCCAGTAGCAACAATGGCTGTAGTACAAATTTTCTTGTCAATTGCCGGAATATTGACTGATGGGCAAGTAAAAAATTCATTTGAAATGCGACTAGGGGAAGCTTTGCGATCTTTATCTGTTCCTATATTGCAAGCTTTTCCTATTCTACTATGCGTTTCATTTACTATTGCCTTCAACAAAAAAAAGATTGGAATTGCCATTTGATGTTCTTTATTGGCCTTCTTGACTTTCATTTATTTTCAGTCAGCTTTTATAAGCTTTGAAAATAATTCTAACAATTGCTCCCAAAATGGAGCATATTGTAGCCATATGACGGATAAAAGTTGTGGATGTCTATTCTGTCATACTGCAAATTTACAACCAACAATAGCTTTTAATACTGAAGGTCGAAATAAACCTTGATTAATACATCGTATTCTAGGAATCACTACTGTAAATACTTCCGTTTTCGGACCTATTTACATAGGTGGTGTTCTAATTCCATATATTATCAAAAATCATTCAAATATCAAATTACCTACTTATTTGTCTTATTTCTCGGGAAATAGATTACTTCCTTTAATCTCTTGCCTATATGTTATTCCAGTTGGACTATTTTCTGTAATTTTTTGACCTTGAATAAGTTATGCATTATCTTGATTAGGAAATATCATAACTAAAAGTTATGGAGTTGATTCATTCTTTTTTGGATTCATCCAAAAATTATTAATTCCTACAGGTCTTCACCATATTTTGAACTCTCTCTTTTGATATAGTCCTTTGGGTGGAGATGTCTCCCAAGCTTTAATAAATGGATCAGACTGCACTCAAAATTGTTCCTCAAGCTGCTCTTCTTCGCAATTAAATTCAGGTATAGCTCTATCTCAAGCTTTAAGTCTTTCATCATATAATTCTCTTCCACTACAAGGAGATGCATTAATAGGAGCTTCTTTCCTATCGTTGCCATCCAATGAATTCAAAGATATTTGTCAATTAGTAAAAAATGGTAATTCAAATGGAAAAAAAGTTTTTGAATTTTTCGGAGGAAATGGAAGTGGTTGGGGTCATGACATGCAATTAAAAATTGGTAAATTTACTCAAGGTAAATTTCCAATAATGCAATTTGCACTCCCTGCTGCAGCTCTTGCAATTTATCTGAGCTCTAAAAAGAGAAATGAAACTTCAAAAAAGTCTACTTTCTCAGGAATTTGAAATTCATTTATATTAGGTATTACTGAACCTGTAGAATTCTCATTTATGCATAAATTCCCTAAATTATTTTGATTCCATGCAGCTATGTGTGGAGTTTCCTTCTGAACTATGAATTTATTAGGAGCGCACATTCCTACAACATTCTCAGGTGGATTTATAGAACTAATAGTTAATGGAGTTATACCTTACAAAAAAGGTACTAATTTTCATTGATATGCAGTAGTAGGTTCTGTACTAGCTCTTATCTATTTTGCAGTATTTTATTACGTATTCTGCAAATATGATCAACAAAGTGAGACTGGAGGGATAAATCAAAATGAAAATAAAGAACAAGAAGAAAGTCAATTGCCCCCAAATATCTTTTATTTCAAAAAAGGTCTTGGAGGTTGAGATAATGTAATTAATTACAAAAATTGCGCCTCAAGACTTCGATATGACATTAAAGATAAATCAAAAGTAAATGAAGAAAGTCTAAAAAAGGCTGGTGTAATAGCTATCAAATGAATAGGTAATAAACATGTTCAATTAATTGTTGGTCCAAAAGCTGAAGAAATTAATACTAACTTAATGAAATATTGTCAAGAAGAACTTAAAGTTCTTTCCCAATAATCTCTCAAAAATATTCATTTAATTTATATAAGTAATGACAAAAAATTCCAATCTCAAATTATTCCCTATTTGATATCAAATTTTTCTATTTCACAAATTCTTTTACTTTCAAAAGAAGAAAAAAACAAAGATTTAGAACTTAATCTTTGTGAATTAAATTTATTTCTTGAAAATTTAAATGTTGTAGTAAATAAAAAGGTACTATCTCCGCTAGGAGATATACTTAAAAATTCTTTTTATTTAGAAAAAAAAATTTGAAATCAATTTAATGAATTAACAAAAAATCTAAATAAATTTTTCTTATTGTTAGAAATTAATAAATTGAAAGAAATTAAAAATTTATTAGAACAAAATGAGTTGGATTTTCCAAAAGAAAAATTACTAGGTCTTTTTTGTTTTAATAAAAAAACAAAAAAAATGAAACTCTATGATATATCTTCTAATAAATGAATAAATAATAATTTAGAAGAAAAAAATATTAATAATTTAGCAGAAATCAATAAAGCTTTGAGAAAAACTTTTAAAGAACAGACTCTAAAAAGATTTGAACATACTATTAGAGTTTTAGAAACAGCTCATTTAATTTCTTCTAAAGTTCAATTAAATGAAAAAGAAAAAAATAAGTTACTACTAGCCTGCGCTTATCATGATTTTTGTAAAAATTGAACTCTTAGAAGATTACTTTTTTACTCTAAAAAAATATTTATTAATAGAAATAAAGAAGAATTATTAAAAGAAGCTTGAGGTCTTCATGGGCCTGTTGCTTCTTTTATATTAAAAAGAAATAAATTATTAAAAGATGAAGAAGTTTTGTTAGCTATTACAAATCATACCTATCCTGATAGAGAATCAAGTATTATAGGAAAAATATTAATAATAGCTGACAAAATAGAACCTAATAAAATTTCAAACTTTAATGAAAATATTTATAAGGAATTATGAAATTATTTGAGATTTGGAGATATAGAAAGCACTTTTAAATTTTTATTAGAAAATCATAAACCTAAAACTGAATGAAGAAAAGAATAAATTATTTTCAAAAGTTTTTATAAAAACAATTAGAAATTATTTAAAAAATGAAATTAAATTGAAGATATTTGATTAGACATGAAAAATAAAAAACTTACAAATCGATAATTCCCGAAGTAAGAAGTTGATCAATAAATATTAAAGATTCACAAAATACTGAAATAAAAATATGATGATAAAGTTTCTGATTTAAATTCCTAGTAATTAAAAAAATATCAATCCCCTTTTAGGGGATTGAAAAAATGAAATTTAAATCACTTTTTGCTTTATTTTGCAGATAAAGTTGGTGCTACATGTTTTAAATAGTAATCTTGTTCAGACAAACCAGCTTCTTTTGCGGCTTTCATATTAGATTTTTTTAATTTGAAAACCAAGAAATTAGCTACAAAAGAAAAGACATTTCCTGCAATCATAGCATAAGAAATACCTTTTGTGCTGAAGTCTCAAGAAGTTCCACCCATATCAAAAAGATTACCTGCAATAAATAATATAGCAGTTACACATGAGAAGATTAAAAATTTTGTTATTAATCCTGATGTATTTTTAGAATCAAAAGCTACTTTTCAGTGAATATATGAAACAACAAACAAAAAGGTAGCTCCAAGAGCTCCAAAAACTGTTGCTACTGTAGCCGCGGAATAAAACAAAAACATTTTTATTGACTAAAAGAAGACAACTTTGAGCTGCAAAATTGTACTTCCGACATGGAGCACCTTTTAGCTTTATTCGCGTTTTGTAATTTCAAGAGAATTATTTTTCCACATGTATATAAAACGAATGCATTTACATATAATCAAGAAATATGATTTGTATAGTAAGTGCCAGCAGTCGCAGTGCCGTTGCCGTTGCAAAGGCCTGCGATAGTGGCGCAAAAGAAACATAACCCAATTGAAAAATGCAAAAGAAATACTTTTAGATCGATAGAAGAGGTATTTTTATTTTTCATTATTGCCAAAAATTGCGGACCAAAAGAGACAGTTATTGAAATTGCTGCCAAAATAAAAAGAAAAGAACCAATCCCCTCTACCGAAGGATTGGTTTGAAAAAAAGAAATTATAGCTTAAAAATCAACTAAATGTTTTTTATAAAAAACATAAAAAAATTCCCAAAACTCAAGCTATTTGAGCTTTGAAAATAATTTTCCAAATTCATTTAGAATTTTAAGTTCTGAAATTACACAAAATTTAAAAAAATAATTGAAATTATTTTGATTCATTAACGACAGAATTTTTATTAATAAAAGTAGTTTTTCAATAATTTCCCCAATCTAAAGCTTCTTGATATTTTTGCTTTAAATTTTCCGCTCCATTATTGCCATTATCAACATTAATCCCAAATTGCTTCACTAATAAATCAACTAAATTGTCCAATAAAAGATTTAAAGCTATTGGGGATCTTAAACCTTCATTTCAAAGATGATAATTACTATAGCTAAATTTAGAGCTAACAGTAGAATTTGTTGCTTGTGTTTCATTTTTTAGGAGTCTTTTCAAAAATTCCAATTTTGGATTTTCATCTGACTTTAAAATATTTCAATCATCCTCTGTAGCTACAAAAATAATGGAATCTGCTGTTTGTTCAAACTCAGATAATTGACTTCCTTCAAAATTAAAATCTCCTAAATTCCATCATCATCCATTATCATCAACTCCAAAAATATCTTTATTTAATTTAGGAGTATGTGAAGATACTTGTTTTATTGCGGCTTGACCTAAAGAATTAGGTAAAACTTCTTTTAAGCCTAATTCTCTATAGAGAAAAGGATATTTAGATACTGTTTGTATTGTTGAATTTCCAGCTCCTAATTGTGCCGGTGGATAAGAAATAATTGCAACACTTTTTGATTGGTCTTTTGTAAATTTTTCTTTTTCTGGATCAAAATTAGAATCAACGATTTTAGCGCTTTGTAAAAATTCTCTAATTTTTTTTAATCTCTCTTTATAGTTATTTACTATAGAGAGAGCATTTTTTAGAGCATTTTCAATATATTGTTTTCTGAAATCTTTCTCAAAATCTTTTGCAAACTCATTTGATTGAGAGATATTGTACAAAGATGTTGCAATTTGAGCCAAATAAACCATTAAATCTTTCTGTGTGCCTTCCGAAACAGGACTAGATCCGGGCATAGTTGAATGTTCTAATGCTGGATGATGGGCTAAAACTCCAGGACTAGAATTTAATTCTGTTTTACAAATTGAATTATTTTCTGGAGCAGAAACTTTAGAAATACCATTATTTAAATAATTAATTTTGAAGCCATTTTCTCTATCAACAAATTCCTTTAAAATTTCTTTCTCTTCATCATCAAAAATGAAAGTTTCAAATAATTCCGCTATCTCTTTATCAGCTTTAGATTTAGAATCTTGTTTTTCTTTAATATCACTATAAGTAGAAAAGATAGCTTCATTTTGTTTTGGTAAAGAAATAAAATTCTTAAGTTCTCCTAATTCATTTGCTTCTTTTCCTCTATTTTGTTGTAAGTTATCTAAAGTATTGCAAAAAGAATTTCAAAAATCCATATATTTAGCTGTTCTATATAGGGTATTGGGCTTTAATTTAGAATATTTTTTATAGTACTCATAAATTTTTGATGCTAATTTATGATTATTACTTTCTTGGGATGCAGTTCCTGCACTCGGTGAATTAGGATTTTTTGATTTATTGAGAAAGTACTTATATACTTCTTCATTAAATAAGGTATAAGGATCTCTTGCCGCTCTAAAGTTAGTAACTATCAAATTTTTATGTTTAGGTAGAGTACCAGCTAAATACAAGGGACTAGCTGAATCATCTAAAATAAATTGTTCTAAAAATAAATAATCTGTTTTTTTAGATGATCACATTTGCTCATTTTTAGTAACTAATCCCCCTTCATAAAGATCTTCATTTCAAAGACTAGGGCCAAATTCTTTAATATTGCTAATTAATTCATTTATTCGTTCTTGTATTTTTTTACCTATATCTTGCTTATCATTTGATGTTTTACTATCAGCAATAATATATTTATTGATATTGGTTAAATAATCATATAAACTTCTTTGTTTAAATTGATAAGGATAGTAATCTGGAGGTATCTGCAAGCTTAACAGTAAATCAGCTTGCCCATTATAGTTCACCATAATTTTGTAATGAGATGAATTATCTAAAGAAGAAAATTTAATCATAGTTAATGATGGGGAAGCAGATGCCGTTAAAGTTAAAAAAATCATCTTTTTTTGTAATAAAGGAATCATTACTTAATCTTTAAAAAGATAATGATTTCTTAGATAAAAAATGAATTATTTATTTTTTTCGAAAAAATTAAGTGTTTTTTCTAGTTATCTAAATTTATTAAGCTCTTTAGGTTGAATTTTTTTAATTTTCTCTATGGGTTATTATCACTTATATTTAATTAATGATCTTCCTAAAGGATATTACTATTCTTTTTTACCTAATAAAAGTTTCATAGCAGATGTTTTTAGTAACTTGAGACAAAGAACTCCAGTAACTTCTATTCAACCAACACCTTCTTATGCTAGTTCTTTCATAAATGGGCATGGACATGAGCTTTTCTTTTCCCAAGAAATTAATTTATTTAATAAAGCTATTAAATTTTGAACATTAGTTCAACCAGTATTTATTTTTTCTATTATCTCTTCTTCTTTAAATTTAGGTATTTCTCTACTTACCTCTTTCCTTTCTTTTAAAGCAAGATCATTTAATTATTTAGTAATTAGTCTTGCTAATTTATTTATACCTATATATGGATTCTGATTAACTTTCAAAATTAATAATAAGATGAATGATTTCAAAGATGCAAATCTAAATATTAAAAAAATTATTTCTCCAGGTCAATGAGTTAAATTCAAATCTAAACTATTATTTTCAAAAATATTTTCAGATATGACAGTTCCAACTTAAATAAATTAACTCTACAGTTAATTTTTTCAAGATACTTTTTATTGGTGATATTTTTGGAAAACCAGGTAGAATCTCAATTAAAAGATTTTTATCAGAGATTAAAAAAAAATATTCAATTGATTTTGTAATAGCCAATATAGAAAATTCTGCCCATTGCAAGGGCATAACTCTTAGAATATTAAGAAGTCTTTCTGAATATGGAGTTGATTTCTTTACTTTAGGGAATCATTCCTGAAGTAAAACCGAAGAGTTAGAAGAAATTTTTAGTACTTACAAAAATATAGTAAGACCTTTAAATTTAAGTTCTTCCTTTAAGTACTATAACTTAGGAATGGGTAGTAGAGCATTCCAACATAATGGAATAAATATAAGAATTACTAATTTAATAGGAACTAGTGTTGCATTTAAAAATCAACAAACTAATTGTTTTAAAGTATTTGATGATTTTTTAGCTCAATTAAAAGAAAAAAGTCAAGAAAAAGAGCTTCATATAGTAGATTTCCATTCTGAAACTACTAGTGAAAAAAATGCTTTTTTATGAGCATTTAATGGACAAGTATCCGCAATATTAGGAACACATACTCATATACCTACCAATGACTACGTAATTACACAAGAAGGTACAGCCTATATTTCTGATGTTGGTATGACTGGACCTTCCTGCGGAATTATTGGTGGAAAAAAAGAGAGCATTATTTCTAAATTTTTTCATCCAGAAGAAAAATTTAAATTAGAAGCTGAAGAAGGTCCTATTCAATTATGTTCAGTTGTAATGACTTTCAATAGAAAGAACTATAAACCTATCTCTATTGAGCCAGTAATTATTAGAGAAGGTTTTTCATCAGATAAATATTCTGTAGAAAATTTCTCTTTAAAAAATTAATTATTTTTTAATTAGGGCTACTGCCCTAAATTTATCTAAATAATCCCTGTATTTATAAATTTCTAAAGAATATTCTGTGAAATTTTCTTGATTTCATAATTCTTCATGAAATTCACTGCACTCCAAAACTATTAATTTTCAGTAAGAATTATTTTTAACAAACTCTAATATCTTTTCATAATGAGATCAACCATCTTTTTTAGCTTGTAAAGATCATTGAGGATCTCCTTGACATAATACTTTACTATTGTTAAATTCTTTTTCACTCAAATAAGGGGGATTCATAGTAATTACCTCTCATTTACTATTGGAATTCAAAAAATTAACTCAATCAGTTAGATAAATATTAATTGAAAATGATTTAAATGATGAAGAAAGATTTTGAAATATATTCTTACAAGCTTTAAACGAAGAATCAATTGCCACTCCTTTTTTAATTTCTTTCTTTAAATTTTCTAATACAGATAAAAAAATCACTCCACTTCCAGAACATAAATCTAAATAGGTAAAAGAGCTTAATTTAAGCTCTTTAACTCACTGTTTTACTAACTCCACTAAAAGTTCAGATTCAATTCTAGGGGAAAAAACACCTTGGTTTAAAGTTCATTTTTTTCTATAAAAAAATACTTTATTAGTCAGTCTTGTTAAGGGATAATCTAGATTTTCTAACTTTTCCCTAAGTTTTTTATTTAAATTACAAGAAAAATCAATTCAATTTTCTTTTTCTTGGTTATATTCAATTAAACTAGTTACTTTTGAAGACTTTAGAAATATAAATTCAAGCATTCTATTTCTTAAATCTTCAGGAAAAGAAAATATTAGCTCTCTAAAAGAGAGCAAAAATTTATTTAATTAATTAACCAGTTGTTAAACTATTTAATCAATCTTCTTGCTCTCTTAAAGATAATTGATTATGTATTTGCTCAAAATGACCTTCCATTACAGCAACTAAATTATTAATAGTTAATAGAATTCTATGATCAGTAATTCTATTTTGAGGATAGTTATAAGTTCTGATTTTTTCTGCTCTCTCTCCCTTACCAATTTGTTGCTTTAAATTAGAGAAAAATTCTTCTTTTTGAAGTTTTTTCTCTCTTTCTCATAATTTTGTTTTCAAAATTTTGAAAGCTATCTCTTTATTTAACATTTGAGATCTTTCTTGTTGACAAGCAACCATAATATTAGTTGGTATATGTACCAATCGAACAGCCGATTCTGTTTTATTAACATGTTGCCCTCCTGCTCCGCTCGCCCTATAAACATCTATTCTTATATCGCTAGGGTCTAGTTGTATTTCTATTTCATCAGCTTCGGGAAGAACACTTACTGTAATAGTAGAAGTATGCACTCTTCCTTTAGATTCTGTTTCAGGAACTCTCTGAACTCTATGTACTCCCGATTCATACTTCATTTTTGAATAAACCTTATCTCCTGATAAGGTAAATGTAATAAAGGCTAGTCCTTTTTCACTTTCACGTAAATCTACCACATTTAATTTCCATTTATTTTCATTAGCATATTTTTTATATGAATCAAATAAATTAGAAACAAAAATAGCTGCTTCTTCTCCTCCGGCAGCTGAGTGCATTTCTATAACTATATTTTTTCCATCATATTTACTACTTGGAAAAAGCTCAGCTTTAAATTCTTCTTCTAATTTATTTATTTTTTTTTGTAAAGAAGAACATTCCTCATCAAGTAAAGACTTGAATTCCAAGTCTTTACTTTTAGAAATTGATTCTTTGCATTCTTCATAGTCTGAAATACATTTTTTATAAATAAAAAATTTAGAAAGTAATTCTTTATTTTTAGATATTTCTTTTTGAAGCTCAATATTTTTAATATTGGAACTATCTGATAATAATTTTTCTTCTAAAAGAGGTTGTTTTTCGGCTATAGAAGTTAAAAAAGAATAAATTTTTTTATTGTAAATCATTAAATAAAAATATTCCTATAAGAGGGATAAATCCCTCTTAAAAAAATTATTTAGAGTTTAATCTTCCTGAAGCAAATTTTTCTTTTAATTTCTCTGCAGGACCTAAATTAGATTCAGAAGCTAATTTTCCTAGATAAAAAGGATGACATGCTGCGCAAATATCTAATTGAACTATTGGAGAACTTGTATCATTGCTTAATAATTTATAAGTAGAGTTGCAAGAATTACAAGAGAAAGTAATTAACTTTTCTTGTAATTTAGATTTATTAGACAAAATACCTTATTTAATCTTAAATACCCTAAATTAAAAATTAATTTTTTTAAATAAATTTTATAATAGGGATTTTAGCATGCTTTATAACAAGTATAGACCTCAATATTTTAGGGATTTAATTGGCCAAGAATTTTCTAAAAATTTACTATTAAATATTCTAAAACAAAAAGCAAATATTCATTCTTTTTTGTTTTATGGTCCAAATGGTACTGGAAAAACTACTGCAGCTAGATTATTTGCTAGAGCAATAAATTGTGATTATTTTGATGAATCACAAGATATTTGCGGAAAATGTGAAAGTTGCAAACTTTCGCGAGAAGAAGGTTGTACTGACATTATTGAGATAGATGGAGCTACTAATAATGGAGTAGAGTTTATTAGAGAAATAGTAAAAGGCAATGCAATTTATCCTCCATTATTACTTAAAAAAAAACTTTATTTAATAGATGAAGCTCATTGCCTAAGCTTACAAGCTTGAAATTCTCTACTCAAAATTATTGAAGAGCCCCCATCTCATTTAATTCTTATTTTTTTAACAACAGAAGTACATAAAATTATTCCAACTATTTTGAGTAGATGTCAAAAATTGTTATTCTCTCCATTAGAAGATCATCTATTACTTCCCTTCCTTGAGAAAGTTTCTTCTCAAGAAAAACAAGAAATTCAATTAAATTTATTAAAAAAAGTTATTGAAGAGTCTAATGGTTCTGTACGAGAAGCACTCGTAATATTAGAAAAAATTTTTCTCAACCAAAAAGAAAAAGAATTAATTAATAATTTACAAATTATCGAAAATACTTCTTTAGAGTTATTGAATTTAATTTTTAACTCTAAATATTCCGAGTCATTAACTAAATTAAGTGAAAATCTTAATAACTCTATTAGAATTTTCGAAATTATTCTAGATAGATTACTAGAACTATCTTTCTATAGTATGGGATCTTACTCTAGGGAATTGTTATTTAATTTAAGCGTGCAAGAAGCAGAATCATTTCTTAAATTAAGTCCTAATTTAAACTCTATGATTAATTTTTTAGCTCCAGTAATGTCCTCTACCACAAGCAATTCTTTAAAAACTATTCAATTTTCTAAATTTATTCTTCTAAATCTCTTTCAAGCTAATCTAAAAAAAGAGATAATTTCCCCAAAAGGGGAAATTCTTATGAATTCTACAACTTCAGCAAATAAAGTTATTGAGCAAAAACAATATTCTCAAACGCGGAACTATTCAACAGACGGCCCTAAAATTGCCCCTCTCCTAAGTGAAACAATAGAACAAAAACAAAAATCTTCTGATTTACCTAATATAAAAGATATGACTAGTCATAATATTCTGAAAATTGTAGCTTCAGATTTCCCTAAATTAAATTTCATAGAAAAATTAATGAGAGAAGAAGAAATATTAGATATTCTTAATTCCTGCGATAAACAATTAAGTAAAGAAAGATATCTTATTCTACAAAAATATTTGGAATCAGATAACTCTAATTTTTTATTAACTGAATTAATTAAAAAAATTAATTCTAAATATGAAATAATATGTTCAAAAGAAGGATGTTTAATTACTTTTTCTAATGATTTTGATACTAAATTATTTAATTTAAAGATTAGATCTCCTAGAATTAATTCATTACTAGTTAAATTATTTGAAAAATCTATAAATTGTATAGGTATCTCAATTTCTGATTTATCTACAGTAGTTAAAAGAAATAATAATAGTGATAATAAAGAGATTAAAAATTATTTAGCCATTTCTTCTAAAAAGAAGCAAGAAGAACTTCTTTGAAAAAACATTAACAAAATATTTGCAGCTCCTCTTGAAAAATAGTTGTTGAAATTTAAAAAATGGAGAAAAGAATTATTATTTTTCATACTATCCGCATTTGGAGCTGGAAGCAGCTCTTTAGTTGCTAGTAATAAAGGGGGAGGATTTGGATCACTGAGATTTCAAAGCATTAATGATAAAAATGTAAATAACTTTATTTATTCCGTTGGGGAGAATTCCCCTTCAAACGGACAAGTTGATCAAAATGGAGCAATTACTCCCGAAAATTTACTAAAAAATTTAAGCTTATATTCTTCCTCAATCCCTCTCTTAATAGAGGGTTTTGCAATCCAAACAGCTAAACAAATATTTAATAAAACTCTCTTTCAAGGAACAACTTTTAATAAGAAAATACAAGATATTTTGGAAACAAACTTGAAAGAAAAAAAAGAAAAAATCGATAAATGAATTGAAAATTGACAAAACAATTCAAAAAGAATTAAAAAGAGATGAATTCAAGATGACAGATGATATCTTTCCGCATTAAAAAATTATTTGTTATCAAAAATAGATGAAAAAAGTATTCTTGATTATTTTGAGATAAAAGATCATCTCATGAAAGAAAAAAAAGTAAAAGTAAAGGAAATATCAAATGAAAAATTTATCCCTCTATTACCTTTCTTTATGAAAGCATGAATACAAAGGCATAAAGCTGGTTTTTATGTACATAAAAATATTCCTTATTCTCAAGAATTTACTGAAAAAATGAAAAAAAAATATCAAGAAAAATATAAAGACATTATTTCCTTACCCCAAAAACCCAATTATTATTTTCCTGACTATGCAATAAGCGAAAAAGAAGCAGAAAATAATGAATTTAAAAAATCAATCGAAGATTGAGAAAAAGGAAGAAATTATTACTCTACTTGAAGTTCCTTCAGCACTACAAATAGAGATGAAGCATTAATTAAGGATACAAAGCTTTTATGAATAAATAAAAATAATAATTCTCATAAAAATATAGCTTTAAATCTTTTATCCGAAGAAAATAAAACACAACAAACTCAACAGGAAGATTCTGAAAATATATATAATCGAAACAATTTGCATATATGATACTTACATAGAATAATTAACTCTATATCGTCTATTTTTACGGGAGAAAAAAATAAATGTAATTATGACCATAAAAATAGCACAAATAATGGCATCATAAAAGTTTCTAACAAACTATTTGAAATTGAAAAAAATAGTCCTATGAACCTTTTCTGTTTAGAACAAGTTGGCGAAACTCATCCAGAATTTTTACTGCTCAAAGCAAAAGAAAATGAATCTAAACAAAATATTTCTCAAAAAATTATCTTTTACAGAGATCATTCAGGTTTTAATCTAATTTATCCAATAAGCTTGAATGAAATAATTCAACAAAAAGAAAGTAAAAATAATGAAACAGAAGATAAAAAATTGCAATTTCTTAAAGATAGTAATATGGTCAATGAATTTAAAAACTTTATAAAAGATAATTTTTCTCAATTACTTCTTAAATACAGGCTGGCAATAAAACATAAAGTTATGTATTTAAAGTCAAATAATTCCCAATGCTGCTGCGATGAAATAATTAAAAATTTGTTAATTTTACTTCAAATGAGCAAAAAATTATTAGATTGAAATGAAATTTGAAAATCTTACGATATCAGAAAAATAAATAATAATTTTTTACAAAATATCAGTAATAATGATTACTTTAAAAAATTAGGAACAATATCTCCTAATCCTCCAGCTTTTTTAACTGAACAGTTAAAAAAAGACTTAAAAAATATATCTGAATTAGCAAAACCTATCAAAGAATACATGAATAAGATACAAAAAATATTTTCACAAGAATTGAAAGCTGAAAAGCAAACTTCAAAAATTAGAAATAAGGATAAGTATTATTGAAGTTTCATGAAACAAGATGATAAATTACAACAAGTATCTCAAGAAAAAATAAAGAGTGAAACTTGTATAAAAAATGAAGTAGCTGAATTTTTATTCGAAAAAATTTCTAAAAAGAAATTAATTAAAAATTTTCTTTCTATACCAATTGCTTTTAAATCTTCTTTAGATTGAACTAATAAAGAAAATTCATTTAGTGAAATTTCCCAAACATCAACAAATGGAAATAATGAAGAACCTAAAAACTTTATTGGTAATAAATTTGCAGATTATTTCCAAAATTTTTTAAAAAATGAAAACTTAAATAAAAAAAATGGCCAAAAAACTCCTAAATTGATTGAAAAATTAATTGAAATCATCAATAAAGAATTAACTCTATCTGAAATATCTGAAATAAGTGATACTACATTATTTAACCTATTAAAAAAGGCTGAAAATCAAGAAAATATTCTTGATAACAAAGAAACACAATTAGAAAATATAGAAAATTATTTAACTCTCATTAACTTAAATAATCCGAAAAAAAATAGATTACATGAAAAATTAAAAGTTTTAATAACATCTCTTTATTTAATGGAAAATTCATTCGAAAAATATAGAGAATGAATTAGAGAAATTATTAAAAAAGAAGGATTTGGAGCATATGCTTTTTCCCTAAATTGAAATAAATTTTGCGAAAACAAAGAAATATTAGATCCTATGGAATCAGCAATAATAGATAGCTTTTGAACTCCCTTAGAAAATATTTCAACAGAAAAAGAATGAAGTTCAGAAAAATTCGATTCAAGGCAATGCATTAATTTAGTAGATAGATACTCTTCTACTACAGTCAAGAAACAACTTTTAAACAATTTAGACATGTTATATGTTGTTTTATTAGATCATTGATTTCCAAACCCTACAAAAAGTTTTTTAAATAGAAAAATGATGGGCTTCAAAGGAATTGTCTCTAGCGAAATGGCAAATAAATTGCCTACCAGAATTTATGAAAAAATCGGTGATTTCTTAAATAAAGAAGGCTATATCGACTGAAAAGAGAATAAAAAACAAATAGATTTCCTAACAACAAATAGAGATTTTTATAGATATATAAATAAATTGGAAAATATTTATCCACAAATTAAAAATGCTTTTAATCTTCCTAATTTAGATGAAATTAAAAAAGATTTAGAAAAAGCAAAAGAAACTGAACCCATAGAATACTTAAATTTAAAAACAAGAAAAGAATTATTAAAAAAATTTATTGAAGAAAGTATTTTAAAAAATTCAGCAAATTCTCAACAATCACAAACAAGAAGTAGATTTCAAGGATTAATGAAAAATAATGAAGACCTTAATTTCACTAAATATATCTTTGATTCTGAAGAAGAAGATTGATTAAATTCTGCTTCTTATTTAATTCAAATTACTACAAAAGATGTAAATCAGGAAGAAGATTTTTTAAAATTCGCCAATACATATTTAACTCCGGAAATGCTGTTACAAGATGTAGTCAAACAAGCTAGAATTGGCTCATTACAAACACAAGCTATTAATCATTTCTTGCATAGAGGTAAATGAGCTAATGGCCAAAAAGTAGATATTTTAAAATCTTCGGATGTTTTCTTTGAAGATCAATTTACTACCTTTTTTCTTTAATAAAAAATAAAACTTTTTAGGTTGAAAAACCTAAAAAATTATCTCTTTACATTACAACAATTTTATGGTCAATTTAAAAGAAACTATTTTCCAGAAATACATGAACCTCAAGTACTAAGAAAATGAGCTGGAATTTATTCTCTTTCAAATATTATTGCTGCAATTTTTTTCTATTTATGACATTTAAGTGGAAGTTATCTACCAATCGATTCCACGTGAACTAAATATTTATTCATTATTTCTGCAATTATTCATTTATCAATAGCTTCTAGATTTATTAAGAATTCTCAAAAATTTAATAAAACCTCTTTTACTAAATGAGCTTGAATAAATTTAATTTTTATTTCCCCTATTGGCTTAATACTTCTTTATTATGTCTTAATGCCTAAATATTGGGTTTTAGAAGATACTACTTCAGAAGAAGAAAAAAAAATATTGTTAGAAGAACGAAATAAAGAAAATAAATTCCAAAGTCCTAAATACAAAAAATTAGAAAATAAATTTAATAGTTCTTTAGCTCATTTAAGAAAAATGAATGAGAATGTTACTAAAGATATTCTTCAAAATATTCTTAGAATTCAAAACTTTGTTTTTGAAGAATTAAGCTTTCTTCAAATTAGTATAATAATTGCATTATCTACTGTTTGTAAGCAATGTAAACAAAAGAATTTTGATAATTTGATTTGAGGAGCACATTGATATGAAGATAATTTTTTTACTTTTGGTTTCAAAAATATTCAACCTATTTCAATGCACAATAAATATTTAATGACAGTAGGCTCTATTGTACTTGATGAAATGAATAATTACAAAAAAATATTAGATAAAAAACATCAAATTAAAAATAATTTATCTTTTTCAGATGCAAAAATGATTTCTTTGCATATGGGGGATGAATGTAAATGATATGTAAATCAATAAAGTCTAAAATTTAATTGGATATTTTTTAATTCCAAATTTAAATGTCAATTTATATTTCGGACAATAAACTGATTAAATCTTTTTTATCCAAGATTAGAGATAAAAAAAGTAACAGTGTAGTTTTTGGAAAAAATTTAAAGAAGGTTACTGAAGCATTAGTTTTAGAAGCTTCTAAAGAATTTTCTTTAGTAGATTACAAAATTGAAACTCCTATAAAAGAATGTGTAGCTAAAAAACTTTCGGATTCAATTGTTATTGTTCCAGTTCTTAGAGCTGGGCTAATAATGTCTGAAGCTTTATCCTCATTCTTTGAAGATTGCGCTGTTATTCATTTAGGTATTTATAGAAATGAAGATTTAAATGCCGTAAAATACTATGAAAAAATCCCTCCACACATAGATAGAAAGAATTCTAAAGTAATTCTTTGCGATCCTTTGATAGCTACTGGAGTTACTCTTGCAAAAGCTTTAGAAATTTTAGAAAGTAATGGATTTGAAAATATTATGGTATTAAGTATTATTATGTCCGAAATTGCCCAAAAATTAATTACTGAAAAATATCCAAATTTGAATGTTTATGTTGCGGAAATAGATAAAGAATTAAATGATCATGGATATATAATTCCCGGAGTAGGAGATGCAGGGGATAGATTATTTGGCACTAAATAAAGGCTTTTAGCCTTTAAATTTTCAATTGTCAGAGTCCTGCACTTCACATTTGAAAGAAATATCTATTAGCTCATTTACAGAAGAATTAATAGATATTTGAAGAGATAAAAAAGATGATGAAGAATATTACAAGAAATTTAGTACTCTTCAAAAAGAAGAGTTATTAGAACTAATTGATTATTTAATTGAAGAAATTGAAGAAATAAAAGGAGTTAATAAATTAATAAGACTTAAAGAAAGTCTTTCAGCAGTTTTTGATTTAAAACTATTGTATAATAATCTTAAAAATACAGTAGTAAGTAGTTATTAGTAAAACTTTATAACCTAATTAACCCCTTTGTTAGGGGGGTTTTATGATTTATTTCAAATTAATTAAAAGTTAAGAATTTTTTATATCAAATTTTCTTTATTTTTAGAAAATCTACTATTTCTTCTTTTCCCGCTTAAAGATGAAGAATATTTACATTTTGGATAATTAGAACAAGAAATAAATTTAACTCCTTCCTTTTTTAAAGAAGCTTTATACACTAATTGTCCTTTGCAATAAGGACAAGAAGAATTTTCAATAGGCTCTATTTCTTGTTGATTTTTTTCTATATATTTGCATTTAGGGAAATTAGTGCAAGAAACAAAGAATTTTCCCCATTTATTTTTCTTTTTAGCTAACTGACCTTTACAATCTGGACAGATTTTGTCTAATACTTCAAAATTTTGTTGTTTATTTTCCCTCGCAGAATTTTCAGTAAATTTGCAATTTGGAAAATCAATACATCCTATAAATTTGCTACCTCATCTTCTAGAAAATTTATAAACACATTGTTTTTGACATTCAGGGCATAATTTATCTTTTACTATTTCAAAATGTTCTGCTTTATTGTAATCTTTCTCTCAAGTTTTAAAAACAGATTCTAAAAATTCTTTTCAATCTGTTTTTAATTTAGAAATATTATCTAATTCTTCTTCCATACTTTTTGTATAGTCATAAGAAATAAAACTAGAAAAATTTTTATCTAAATCTTTAGAAACTTTATAACCCAATTCGGTAATTTCAAACTTTTTATTTTTAAAATTAGCATAATTTCTTGATCTAACTATTTCTGAAATTAAAGGATAAGTAGAAGGTCTACCTATTCCTTTATTTTCTAAAGCTTTTATTAAAGTAGCTTCGCTATATTTTGCCGGAGGGGAATTTCTTTCTTCTACAATGTTGTATTGTTTAGATAAATATTTTTCATTTTTTTTCAAAAGATTGAAATTAAATTCTGCTTTTTCTGGAAGTTCCATAAGACCATTTTTTCTCAAAATATATTTATAGCCATCAAAAATTTCTTTATTTTCTGTGGCAAAAAAAACATTTCCTTGATTAATGAAGTTATATCTTTTTTTCTCATTTTTGGAAGGAGGAAAAAAAGAAGCGACTGTATAAGATCAAATTAAGTTGTAAAGCCTAAATTCTAAAGATGAGGTTGATACTCATCTAGAAAATTGTTCCGGAGTCATATAAATATCAGTTGGTCTAATCCCTTCATGAGCTCCTTGAGTAAATAAATCTTTTTTCTTTTTAATATCTCTCTTTTTTAAATTTGTTTCATCTACTCAATATTTAGAGTCATAATTAGCAGCGATAAATTTTTTACTTGTTTGAACAAATTCCTCGGACAGAGAAGTTCTATCTGTTCTAGGATAAGAAATTAAAGAAACTGTTTCTTCTCCCAAAGGGATGCCTTCATAAAGTCTCTGAGCAGTTCTCTGAACTTCTTGAGATTTAGCTCCTAGTTTATTAATAGCTATTTCAAATAATGTAGAAGTTTTAAAAACTTCTGGAGCATTAGAACTTTCTATTTTAGATTCTCCTATCTCAGACAATAAATAATGATCATCTAATTGAATTAGAAATTTATCTAAATCTTCTTTAGTTTGAAAATTTACATATCCTTTATGTCCGTGAGGAGATAATTCAAATTGAGCTTCTGCGCCGGCAGAAAGCTTAGATAAAGAAATTCACAATTCATTAGCTAATTGAACTTTTAAAATAAATCAATTTTTTGGCTGAAAAGCTTTTATCTCTTCTTCTTTATCAGCTAAAAATTTAAGTGCAATTGATTGAACTCTACCAGCTGATAATCCCCCTACTTTTCTTCTTACATATTTAGATAATTTAAAACCTATTCATCTATCTAATAAAATTCTTGCTAAATAAGAGTTAATTTGAGCTTGATCCAATTGTCTAGTATTCTCTAGAGAATATTTGACAGCACTTTCAGTAATTTCATTAAACACTGCTCTAAAACACTTTTTTTGTTCTTTCTCGCCCAATATAGAATAAATATGTCAAGAAATTGCCTCGCCTTCTCTATCTGGGTCAGTTGATAGATAAATTTTAGAGGCTAAACTAGCCTCTTTTTTAATTGCTTCTATAACAGGAATTTTTTTATTAGCGTAATCAATTTTTTTATCAATATTCTCTCATTTGAAATTAATTTTGTTAGGACCAAAATTAAGTCAACCTTTAGCTAATTCTCTTATATGGCCATAAGTGGCCATAATTTTCATATCTCTTCCTTCCAAATATTTAGAAATGCTCTTGATCTTTGCTGGGGATTCAACAAGCATTAACTCCCTCATTGCGGAAGGAATTTAGCAGCTACATTACAAGACTCTAATTAAAGTAAGAAATCACAGAAATTACTGCTGGTTTCTTGTACATTAAAGAATCTAAAGAACCATAAATAGATTTTCTAATAATTTGCTTAAAAGCTTTATTATCTATTTCTGAATTTAATTGAAGATATTTCACAATATCTTGTTTTAAACTCAGCTTAATTCTTGAAAGAACTTCATCTGATTTTAAATAATCATCAGAAAAAACATTCATCATTTGTATTATCGGAGAACTAACAATATTTTTTTTACATCTTAAAGAAACTAATACTACTCCACTTTGTGCTATTAATCTTCTTTCATAAATAGTCATTCTATTAATATCTAATATTTTTTTATTACCTATATATATTTCTTGTACAGGATTATCAGTAATGGTTACATTTTTTCTTTCTATATTAATATATTGACCATTTTCAAGAAAATATATTTTATCTATATTCATTACATTAGTTAAAGCTTTAGTAAATTCTACATAATCTTTATAAAAACCATTAACTGGCACTACATTATATGGAGCTAAATAATTAATTAATAACATTAAGTCTTCTGCTCCAGCCATATAAGGAGCAATAGAAGAAGGTATTTTTAGTACCTCTCCGCCCCTATCAGCTATCTCATTAATTACTGAAATTTCTTCTAATTCTCTTTCAGTAAAAGTATGAGTCATGAAGACTGTTATATCACTAATAAGAAATTCTCAGTCTTTAATATTTCCTTTATTCATTTCTCTTAAAAAACTATATAAACTATTATGATTCCCAACCACTACTCTAATTTGAACTACACCTTCTCTAGCATTATGTTCTCCTGTTTTCGAAAGTGAATGATTTTTTAATTTAGCCTCAGAAATAAAATCATTAAACATTTTGGATAATCTAACAGGATAAATAAAGAAATCATATTCATATATTCTTGCTATTCTACTTAAATTGAAGAGAGTATATCAATCATCTTTATAAGTGGCAACAAATAATCTAGTATTAATTCTTGAGACTAATTTCTTTAAATAAGAAAAATTATCAGCAACTTTTAAAGCGAAAGTTGGAACTGTTGCGCAAGATTGAGTTCCAATGATTAATAATGCAACTTTATTCTTAAGAGCTTGAAATAAAAAATTTAATTGATTCTCCCTGCATGGGAGATTTTCAGAAGCAATTAAAAATTCATCTATAAAGAGAGCATAATCAGAAGGAGATAATTTAAAAGCTCAAGCTAATGAATTAGGGAGTGAAGCTGCTACCTTAATAGGTAGCACTTTACATTCAGATTTAGGAACTGCATATTCACTAATTAAATTAATAGCAATAATATTAGGTGAATATTTATTACCTCCTTCCTTTTCAAATCTTTCTAAAAATTCTTCAATTATTATCTTTCCAAAAGAATTAGTAAAAATAGGTATTTCAGGAAATATATCTAAAAAATAAGGTAAAGAAGCAATATTTAATTCTTTTGGAACTCCAATAAATAAACCTTTTATTTTTGGTTTTAGAGGTAATAAAGAAGCATAATCAGGTATTACATCTTCTATTTCATATACATTAGTGTTTACACAACTTCCCCCAGCATTCAAAATGAAAATATCTCCATTTATTTCTAAAACACCACTAAATCTAAATTTTTCATCTTGACCTCCTAAGGAATAATACTTTAATCTAGCCATTACTCCTTAATGTTTAAACTTATCATCTATTATTTCTTTTTCTCTTGAGATTTTTTCAAATCCAAAAGTTGTAACTAGAGGAGAAGGAATTTGAATTTCCCCTTCTTCTGTTTGTCAATTTTCAAGCACAGCAGCAAATAATCTATCTATTGCTAAGCATGACCCATTCAATATATGTACATATTTACTCTTTTCAGAAGCATCTAGTTTAACTTTTTTATATCTAATTTTTCCCCTTAAAGCTTGAAAATCTCTAGTATTAGATAGAGAAGAAATTTCTCTATATTGATTTTCAGAAGGAATTCAAACTTCAAAATCATAAGTTTTTGAAGAAGAAAAAGATAATTCTTCTCTTGATAATAAAACTTTTCTATAAGGTAATTCAAGCTTTTCTAGTAATGATTCAATTGCAAAAGACATAAATTCTTGAGCTTGTTCTGATTGTTCAGGCTCAACAAACATTACTATTTCAGTCTTATTAAATTGAAAAAGTCTCATAATCCCTTTATTTTCCACTCCAGATCCTATTTTTTCATTTCTAAAACAATTAGTATTTGCACAAATCTGAATAGGTAATTCATCTTCTGACAATATCTTATTTCTACATGTATTAACTAATTGCACTTCTGCAGTAGGAGATAGGAATTTATCTGATAAGTTCAATTGAAATAAATTTTTATCAAACTTATTTAACTGAGCTGTACAAAATAATGAATCTTTATTAATTACTAAAGGTAAATAATATCTTTGAAAACCGAACTGTTCAGCTCAATCCAAAGTAAATTCAATTAAAATCCTCATTAATTTTTCTCCTTGTCCTGTATATGCTGAATAACCTGAACCTGTAATATTAGAGGCTAACTCCAAATCTAACATATTTAAATTAGTTGCTAACTCTAAATAAGATTGAATTTTTTTATTTTGAGGCAACTCCCCTCAAACTTTAACTACTTTATTTTCAAATGGAATTGATTCATCTGGAATTGCAGGTAAAGAAAAAAATAATGAATTAAATTCTTCTTCTTTTTGAGTTAACTTTTTCTCTAACTTTGATAATTTAGTTTTTATCTCACCACTTAAAGATATAGACTGATTATCTTTATAACTTTGAGATAATTTATTTTTTTCAGCTCGTAAATTATCTATTTCTTGTTTTAAAGAGATAATCTCACTATCTAAAAGTTTTATTTTTAGAAGAATACCTTCTTCTAAACACCTCCCCTTATATCTTTTTTCTAATTCTTCAAAATTTTCTCTAAATCATTTCAGAGAAATCATTATTTAAAAGTAAGTACTTCATCAATCTTAAGTCCAGCCTTTTTTTCTATTCTGCTTCTTTCTAATTCGGCCTCTTTAGGTACTTTTTTATATTTATGAATAAATTCAATTTGAGTTCTATCTATTGTTTCTAACAACAATAGAGTTTCTACTATTAACAAAAACTCTATCTTATTTTCCTTAATTAATTCTTTAGCATTTTCATATTGTTCAGCTAAAATAGAATTAATTTCTCGATCTATTACTTGGGCATATTGTTCTGAGTAATTATTTTTATAAGGATTTTCATTTTCTTCTGAAGGAATAAATTGAGTCATTCCTGCCGCTTCAGTCATACCAAACTTCAAAACAATATTTCTAGCAATTCCAGTAGCTTTATATAGATCATTAGCTGCTCCTGTACTAATATTGTCTTTTCCAAAGAATAATTCTTCCGCAGCTCTCCCTGCCAACATAGTAAGAATTGTGGATAATAATTGCGTTTTAGTGCTGATCATTCTTTCTTGTACTTTAGGTACAGAAAGAACATAACCTGCAGCTCTTCCTCTAGGAATAATAGTTATTTTTTCTACCAGCTCTCCATCATCAGTATAAAGCCCTGCAATAGCATGTCCAGCTTCATGATAAGCAATTTGTTTCTTTTCTGAAAATAATATTTTTCTACCTTTCTTAGCTGGTCCTGCCATAACTCTATCAATAGCCTCATCAATTTCTTCAGTAGAAATTGTTTTCTTATTGAATCTAACAGAAAGAAGGGCCGCTTCATTCAATACATTTTCTAGTTGAGCTCCAGAAAAACCTGGAGTTTTTCTAGCCATTTCTTCTAAATTAACTTTATTTGATAGATTTTTATTTTTAGCATGAAGTTTCAGAATCTCTCTTCTTTCTGAAATATCTGGTAGATTTATTTGAATATGTCTATCAAATCTACCAGGTCTTAAAACAGCTTCATCAATACTTTCTAAGCGGTTGGTAGCTGCTATAACAATAATTCCAGCTTGAGTATTGAAGCCATCCATTTCACTTAATAATTGATTAATTGTTTGTTCATTTCCCTGCATATTGTATTTACCTCCCCTTCTAGCTGCTAATGCATCAATTTCATCAATGAAAATGATGCAAGGGGACATTCTTTTAGCCTTTGAAAACAATTCTCGAACTCTTTTGGCTCCAACTCCAACAAACATATCATCGAAACTTGCACCTGAAGCTTCGATGAAAGGAACATTAGATTCTCCCGAAACAGCCTTAGCCAATAATGTTTTACCAGTTCCTGGAGGTCCATATAAAATTACCCCTTTAGGAATTCTAGCCCCCATAGAAGCATATTTCTTAGGTCTTTTTAAGAAATCAACTATTTCTTCAAGCTCTTGTTTTTCTTCTTTAATTCCCGCTACATCCTTAAAAGTAATATTTGACTTATTTCTTTTACTAATTGACTTTCCAATTCCAAAAATTGAACTTTTACCTCCATAAAGACCAAAAGCACCTCTTGAAGCTCCTTTAGCTAATGCCAAAAACACTAGCAAATATAGCAATGTTGGCAAAACGGAAAGCAAAACTTTTCCAGTTGTAAGCTTATTAGGATCTGTAGGATTCAGAATAGCCGATTCAACCAACTGTACAAAACAACAGCAACAACAACATTTTCCATCTCCATTACATTTACAACCTTCCTTTTTGCAACATTCTTCAGAACACCCTTTCTCACAACATTTACATTCCCCATTTTTTTCAGTGCAACAACCAGTAATTTTGCTTGTTTCAGCCTCAATTTTGCAATTATATCCATCCTTTCCATTGAAAGAATATATTTTCTTACCATTACTATTTCCGTTGCTAGAAGATCTATTTACATTAAAGGAAATTGTTCCTCCTTTTTTAGTTTTCAAGAAAACTTTAAAAAGAGTTTCAGAATCACTTATTCTTGCTAATCTCTCTGAATAGTTTTGATCTGGGGCGCTAGTATCTATTTCTTCTCCATCTATTTGAAACTTTCCATTAGTTGACCCATTCTTACAAAAATCTATTTTGCTTTTATGACTTACTCTGTTATGAAATCAAATGAAATAAATAACAAGAATTGTAATTGCAATGAAAATAAATTTCATGAGCCTGCTTTTTCTTCTGGGATTCATATTTCCAGGTGAAAGCGAATTCCTAAATTTTTTAAGTTTTGATAATGCATTTTCTTCATCTGGCTCATAAGGAAAAGAATCTTCATCCTCGAAAAATTTAGGAAAAAAATTGAGTCAATATAGAATTTTTCAAAAAAACATTTTTTAAATTCCTAAAAAAATAAACTCGGAAATATCCGGAGAGAGGGGTCTTTAATCCCCTCTGCTAGACTAATTTTTAAAATTTTTGGATATTTTTTTTTCAATTAAGATATTTTTAAGTGAAATAATTTTCAAAGAGTCAAATTAGTTACTCAAAACTCCTTGAAACATTTAATTTTTACTAATAATTCCTATTAATTCTAAGTTAGATTTCAATAAAAAATTCTTAATTCTTGAAATAGAAGCTACAGAATTTAATTGAATCTCTTTTTTTCAGTTTTATTCTTTTTCCCTATCCAAAGATAGTCTATTATTATTTCCTTACTTATATGGACAATCAAGAATTAATTCAAATAATAAATTAGAAAAATATTCTCTTTCTAATTTATTAACTCATCTTTCGATTGATTATTCACAATTCAGAGAAAGTATTGCTGAATTAGAACTTTATAAATTACTTTCAATTTATTCATCTAAAGATTTAAAAGAAGATACTTTAATAATTAAATTAAATTCTCCTTTATCCATAAAAGAATTAATTTATCAAGAAGATTTAATTAAAAACATTCCAGAAAATAAACTTTCTGAATTAAAGTATGGTTTAGAAAAATATGAAGAAATTAATGAAATTTCTTTCTTTCAAAAAAATAATGAGGAAAAAGAAAATGAAATTAATATTTCCTTAAATCCTGAAGATCAAAAACTTTATTGATCTTTTTATGATGAACTTTATAAACATTTAAGCAAAGAATTTATATTATCACAAGAAATTGTGGAAATAATTAAAGATTGTTGGAAAAATAATAAAATTAGTCCTTCAAAATTAATTAAATTATCTACTCTCTCTATTAAATTAAATGAAAAGAATGAATATTATTTATCTATTAGTGAACTAAAAGGATTAATTAAAAATGAATTAAATCCTATTGAAGATGACTTCGATATAGAAAAATATCACTTATTTTGAAAAAACTTTTTGAATCAACAAGACAAAAAAGAATTAAAAAGAGAATTTAAAGAGTTATTTAGTAAGTATACCAATGTTATTTTCTATTTAAAGTTAACAAGAAAAAAGAATGTTCCATTAGCGATGGAAAATTGAATAAAAGAATGTAGTAATCAAAAAAATTTTAATGCAACAATATTAAATGGAATTATCTCTTTTGTATTTTCTTTATTAAAAAAAATACCTGTTAAATATTTAACTACTATGTGTGAAAACTTAAATAATGATGGAATACACACAACTGATCAATTATTGTCTCATATTAAAGAAGTTCTTAAATATGAAAGAGTCAAGAAAAATAGATTAGGCTTAACTGTTGAAGAAATTAGTAAATAATTTTTTAAGATTGTTTAATATTTTTCTTAATATCAAGAAATAATTTTTTTATTTTTTCAGGAGGTAACTCCTGAATTCTTATATTTCTGGAAAAAGAATTTTTATAAAAAATATTATTTAATTCTTCTTCTGAATAATTCTTTTTTAAGTTATTTCACAAAATCTTTCTAGGACTAAAAAAAGATTGCTTAATGAATTCCACATAATTTTTTAGAAAATCTTCAGAAATTTCTTCTCTCTTTTTTATGGAAAAGAAAATGGAATCTACTTTGGGTTTAGGATAGAAATTTAATCTACTTATTTCGAAAGATTTTGAAATATCGCAAAAAGATTGTAGAAGAACAGAAAGTGAAGAATATTGTTTGGTATTAAATTTAGAGGATATACAATCAAAAAATTCTTTTTGAACCATTAAATATGCTTCTTCAAAAAAATTAATGCTCAAAAATTTCAATAATATTTTTGAACTAATTGAATAAGGAATATTTCCAAACAATAAAAACTTTTGAAAGCCAAAAACTTCTAAGTCTTTATTATCTAATTCCAAAAAATCTTTATTCAGAATATTTACTTTTTCAAATTTAGAACTTAAAAAAGAACAGAGACTGGAATCAATCTCTACACCTAAATAAATTTTTTTATCCAAATTTAAATATTGAGTGATTTGTCCGCAACCTGGACCTATCTCCAATACATATTTATATGCAGAAGTATTAACTAATTGAGCAATTCTTTTCTGAATATTTGGATTACGTAAAAATATTTGAGATAACTCTCTTTTTTGTTTAATAATTTAGACAGAAAAAAATTAAATTCCTAAATTTTTTAGTTTTTTATTTAAAGTACTATCTTGTTCTTTTCTTCTTTTTAAGATAGCATGGATAATATAACTAAAAAATATATTGAATAAAGAATTAAAGAAATAATAAATAGCCAAACTAGTAGATCAAAATAATGAAAAAGCTATTAAAGCTATAGAAATAATATTTTGTAATTTCTTACTACTTCCAACATTTACATCTTTAATTTTTAGTGGAATATCACTTTGAAGAGCAGGAAATCTTCTCTTCATTAAGATAGAAGGAATTCGCTGACTAAAAAGATTAATTGGAATTGCCAAAGCAAAAAAGAAGAAAAAGAATAAAACATGTCTTCAATCAAAACCAATAATCAAACTTCCAGGTGATTGAGATAATGGAATAAAACCAAATAATTTTGCATGTTTAATAGGTTTAGTAATTGTCATTAATTTATAAACAACCATAAAAATAGGAGTATTAATAAAGAAATTTTCTAAAGCTGAATAAGGTTTTAAACCATGTTTCCTACAATAAGCTCCTATTTCCTTTTGCCTCAAGATAGAAGAATTTCTTCATTCTTGCCTATCTAATTTATCAGTGTTATATTTACTTTTAATTCTTTCTAAATTCTTTTTATGTCTTTGTTGTAAATCTGAATAATATTGAGCTCTAAAAATGGTTAAAAATACTATAGATTTCATAATTAATAAGACAATTATGATTGAAAAAAGAACATTTAAGCCATAAATATCTAAGGGGCTATTATTATCACTACCTTTTAGAGCTCAAATTAAATTAAGAAAAAGTCTAGAAATGGGATAAACAAATCACATAATATAAGGCCCAAAACCACCATTTGAATTAGTTAAAGGTCAGTAAGCTCAGGGATTAGGATGTCAAGGAAAAGCATCATATCTTAAATCTCCACTAGAGCTGGGACCAGTTGAAGGGAAAGCGGCTTCTAATCCTATTCCTATTTCTTTTGAATGACCTACATAAGAAGTAAACATATGTTGAAAAAATGATCAAGAAATCATTAAAAAACTGAAAGAATAAATAATTACTTTTAAATAAAATAGTCCTTTTCTTAAATATTTTCTATAAGGACTAATATCTTCTCCACCGAATAATCGAAAAGCTTTTTCACTATTACTCTCTTTTGGAGAGAGTCCTAAAAATGAACCTAAACTAAAATTTAGGAACATTTCTTAAGTAATATTGAATAAATTTTTTTTATATCTTTTTCTATGGCTAAAAAATCTATTTTTTTATATTGGTATCTTGAATAAAAATAACTAGTATATAAAAAAATAGAAAAACAAGAAGGTAAATTATTTAATTGAATATTTGAATGGATAGCTCAAATAACTCTTTTTAAATAATTTCTATCAACAGCTTTTTTACACTTTTTTTTAGGTATTATTATTCCTATTTTTATATTGTTTTTACTATTTTCTTTATTTATTTGTTTAGGTAAATAAATAAAAATTAAATTTGAGGTTTTGATACTTTTTCCTTTTCGTAAAACTTCTTTAAATTCAGTTATTTTTCTTAATCTGTATTTTTTCTTCAATTTTTATTTATGAGGTCATAAGACCTCATAATGTTTTTATTCGCTAGAAACTGTTAATTGTTTTCTTCCTTTTCTTCTTCTAGCACTTAATATATTTCTACCAGATTTAGTAGAAATTCGTTTTAAAAAACCATGAGTTCTAGCTCTTTTTCTTTTTTTTGGTTGATAAGTTCTTTTCACTATTTTTTTAAATAACTAACTATATAAATATTCCCTAAAAATTAAATATAATAATAAAAATTATTCCTAGAAATTATATATTTAATTAAAAATTTAAGAC